>NZ_CBFHJT010000004.1:30049-46889 GCF_965656025.1 Polaribacter sp. | reverse complement strand
TACTTTTTAATTCATTTTTAATTTCGGTTAATAATTGTTTTGCTTTGTCTCTTTCGTTATTTCTTAAATAAAAATTGGCAAATTCTAATCGTTCGAAATAATTAGAATACCTTAAATCTATTTTGCGTAATTCTTTTTCTGCTTTATTTATAAAACCTTCTTTCTCTAGGGCTAATCCAAAGAAATAAATGCTGTCTTTAAACTCTTTGTCTAAATTTATTTTTTCTGAATTTTCTATTACTTTTTGATAGTCTTTAATTTCAAAATAACATTTTACAAGTTTATTTATGGTATGTGGGTCATCTCTAAAATTACCTTCTAGTGCTTTTTGATAGTATAAAATGGCGTTTTCAAAATCTACGTTTTCTGCAAAAGCATCTGCAAGATTTATCTTGTTTTGAAACGTATTTGAAAACGCTAATTCTTGCTGAAGTTCTTTTATTTTCTTTGTAGGATTTACAATATTTGTAATTTCTTCGGTTATTACAGATACATCTTTTTTATTAAAAACCTGTGTAAATAAATAAATGCCACATCCTAAAAGTGGTAAAAAAATAATGATAAAATACCAATAATAGTTTTTACTGTTTTTATAGGCGTGATAAATACAAAAACCTTGTAAAGCAACTGTTAAGTAATAAAGCATGCGTAAATATAGCTATAAATATAAACAGATTTGAAGCTTTTTTACCTTTTAAAAATCAAATTTGTAAGTAATGCCACCTAAAGCTTGAAAACCTTGTGTATCAAAATTTGCAAAACGTTGGTATTGTGTGTTTAAAACATTATTTAGTCTTAGAAATGCAGAAAACTTATCGTTAAAATGATAACCACCATTTAAGTTTACATCAACAAAAGAGTTTAAGGTTACAATGCCTTTTAAACTAGAAGGATTTACGGCATTGTAAATAACATCTTTTCGTTCGTTCACATAAAAAATGTTGGCGGTTGCATACCATTTTTCTGTTTTATATTTGACTAAAAAAGAACCTTGTAAACTGGGTAAATTCCAATTTTCTAAAGCATTTGTTGTTGAGTAGTTATTAAATTCCACTTGCGTAGAAAATGTAAGATTTCTGTTAAATAAGTATTCTATTTCAGAAAATACAGAGGTAGTTTTAACATCATCATAAAAAATTCTAAACGAGTTTCCATATTCATATCCTTTTAGATTTTCTCCATTAGAAATAGATGTTGTACCATCTGATTTTGAGTTATTTCTTAAAAATAATGGTTTGTCTTCCTCATTAATTGTACTCGCTTTTAAGTTGTAAGAAATGTCTCTTGTGATGTTTCCTTTTAAGCCTATAAATAAGTTGGATGTTTCTGCAGTTTGCGTTATAAATAATGTGGGTGAAACGTATGGATTATCCTCAGTAAAACTTTTATAGGTGTTTGTGTGTAAATTACCTGTAAAACCAGCGTAGGCGTTTACATATTTTTTTAAAACAGGAGTCTGTAAATATAAGTCTGGAAAAATAAATAGATTGTTACTACTGTTTTCTGGGTCTAGAGAAACAAATGTTTTTAAACCAGCGTTTAGAGTTAAACCTAAATATTCTAGTTTGTATGCTGGATTTACTCTAAACGTTATTTGATTATAGTTGATTTCTTCTGTACTGTTGTAATTATTTTTAAAGTTTCCTTTTAAAAACTCTATACCAGCTTTAATGACAATTTCATTTAAATTTTGGTTTACAAAATCTAACGGAAAATTTAACCCTGAATCAAAATCTGCTAAAATTTCTGAACTATTAAAGTTGTCTGTAAAATAAGATACAGCAATATTACCATGGTCTATATAAGAGTCATGGAATTTAAAATTACCAGCTAGTTTAAAATACTTGTAGTTCTGAACTTCGTCTATAGAGTTGATGACGATCTCGTTAAACGTTTTGTCTGTAGGTAAGCCATACCAATTGTAATTGTTCAGTTCTGTATTTAGAGTTACTTTCCAATCAAAATATCTTGCTTCTTGCTTAAAAAAGAGGTTGGTACTAAAATTAGAAAAAGTACTGTTTAAAACAGAATTGTTAACATTTTCTGCTGAGGCGGCATATTTTGTATGGATACCAAACTCGTTATCGAAACGTGTGTTGTGATATATAAATAATTCTGCATAAGGGCTTGCATAATTACCAAAACCACCAGCTAAATAATTGTTGTAAACCCTTTCTTTTACACCAACATTTATGCCTTTTACAACACCTGTTTTCGGGATGAAAGTAGAAGCTACTGGTGCAGAAAAAATAGTATATTTTAATTTTTTCTTATCGTTTTTCTTTAATAATTTGATGGTAGGATTGCTTTTGATTTTTTTTACATCGGCAATTTTTGGATTGTATTTTGTAACTACATTTACAACCTCTGTCTTTACAATAGTATCTTTTTTTTGCTCTTGTGCAAATGCAGAGAAAACAACAAGTGATAGTATGTATATTAAAAAGCCTTTTTTCATTAGTTCTTTTTTTCTGGAGTTACTGAATTGTTTGTTTTGGCTTCGTTTTCTTTAATCTTATTTAGTTCTTGTTGCGCTTCCTTAATAATATCTTCAAATTCTTTAAAGTTTTTAATTACATTTTCTAATACAAAAGTAGCTTGATAAACATCATTTAAACCATAGTAATTTTTACCCATAATTACATAGCTTTTTACGCCCCAGTATTTATAAGCGGCATATTTTGCAATTAATTTTTGAACCGTTTTATTTGATGCTTCATATTCTTTTTGTTGATTTTTAAAATAGGCGTTATAATACAAAGCTTCTGCTTTTAACTCTCCATTTGCGGTTTCTTCTATAGTTGTATAGTATTCTTCTGCGGTTATAAAATCTTCTGTTTTAATAGCAGATCGTGCAATAATAATTTTGGCATCATTTTCTACAGAAATCTCTAATTTATCTTTTTGCAGGAGTTTTTTAGCATATTCAATAGCAAAATCATAAGCTTCTGTTTCGTAATAACCTTTCATTAAATTACTTTGTGCAAACAAAATGTTTTCAGCTATATATGCTTCTTGTTCTAGTCTATCCAAAAGAGGTAGTGCATTGTTAAACTCTCCCTGATCTAAATAAATTTGCGCTAATTTATTTAAGGAATCTTCTGTAAATTGAGATGCATCTTCGTTTACAATAAACTCATAATAGTTAATAGCACTTTTAAATTCTTTTACTTTAAAAAACACATCTGCCAAATAATAATTTACTTTTAAAATATGTTTTCCTTTTGGAAATTTTCTAATATAAGTTTGTAGACTTTCAATGATTTCTTCGCCTTTTTTAGACTCTAAATATTTTTTTTCTGCTACAGCGAATGTGGTGTTATCTAACTCTGAGGAACTAATATTAATAAATTTCAAAGTAGAAGTCCAATTTACATAATCTTCTAAATTACCTTCTTCTATATATACATTTCTGGCGTTTGCAACAGCCTCTAAAGCATCTGGAGAATTTGGAAATCTAGCAGCTACATCTTTATATTTCATTAAAGACTCCATGTTTTTATTTTCGTTAAAATAGAGCAAACCTTGTCTTAACAATGTTCTTGAAACAAAAACACTTTTTGGATGTTTTTCTACCAATCTATCATAGGCAATATTTGCATTTTCTGCATCTTTTAATTTTACATAAGTGTTTCCTAGTTGATACAACGCATCGTCTTTTAAATTAGAAATTTGGTAGTTGTTTATTACATTTTTTAAAGCGGTAATTTTTGCTTCATTATCATCTATAAAACCATAGCTCATTCCAATTTGGTATTCTGCATAATCTGCTCCTAAGCCAAAATTATCAGTTACTTTTTTATAGGTATCTATTGCTTTTTTATAATTTGTAGTGGCAAAATAACTATCGCCTAATCGTATGTAAGCATCATATTTATAAGAGTCTGAAATGGAATCTGTTTGTAAAAATTTAGAAAAAGAAGGCGCAGCTTTTTCGTAATTTTTTAACTTAAAATAGCTGTAACCAATATTATAATCTATAAATTTAAAGTCGTCTTGTCTATTAGATTTTAAAGAGGTATTTAAAGTGATAAACTTCTCTAAAGCATCACTAAAATTATCTAATCTATAAATCGTTTCAGCTTCCCAATATTTTGCTCTTAGTTGTACTTCATCTACCATAGATTTTTTTGCAGTGGCAAAAAAGGGTAGTGCCTCTTTGTATTTGTTCTGGTTAAATAATTGAATACCTCTGTACAAAGAAACCTCTAAAGTTAATGCTGTATTTTCTTTTGATTTTTTTTCTGATAAAAATGTTAAGGCACCTTCGTAATCTTGTTGATTTAAAAAAGAAGAAATCACCAATTCATTAATCTCTTGATACGCTTTTGATTTTGGATATTTCTTTAAATAATCTTGTAAAACTTCAGCAACAGGTTTAAAAGGATTGCCACTTTCGTAACTTAGTTTAGCATAATTTAAAGCAGCATCTTCTTGTATATTTTTATTAAAATCCATCTCAGAAGCAGATTTAAATGCATTTAATGCCTCAGACTTTTTTTCTAAATTCATGTAACATTCTCCCAAATGATAATAAGCATTTTGAGAAACGGCATTCTTTTCATCAATAATTTTATTAAAATTATTAATGGCATTTTCAAAATCGTTTTGCTTGTAATAGGCATAACCTAATTGATAGTAATCTGTGTTGTTCCATTTGCCTTTTTTACCCTTATACGCTTTTAAATAAGATATCGATTCAGCATATTTTTCTAAATTAAAATAACTTTCTCCAATAATTTTAGAAACATCAGATTTTAGTTTTCTATCAATAGTGGGCAATAGCTCTAAGCCAACCTTTATACAGCGATTAAATTTACCTGCCTTAAAACTAATATCTAATAAATAATAGGATATTTCTGCTCTGTAAGAATCATTATCTGCAATTTCTTTTAAAGTAGATTCTGCAATGCCATAATCTTCTAATTTATAAGAAATAAAACCATAATAATATCTTGCATCATTACCGTATTTTGCATCGTTAATTAAAGGTAAAAATCGAGCTTTTGCTAAATTTAAGTTTTCGGTTACTAGAAAACTATATCCCATTTTAAAGTTTAGTTCTTTTTTGTTTTCTTTAGCAAGTTCATCAATATTTACCTTTTGAAACCATTTTAGCGCATAAGAAGCTCTTTTATTTGCAAAATAATAATTGGCAACATTAAAAAAAGCGGTATTTTTTTTATTGCTATTTGGATTTTCTGCTACAAAAGTTAGTACTTTTTTATCAGCATCTGGTTGATTTAATTTTACAGCACACATAGCTTCATAATAACTGGCATCTGCTTTTAAGTTAGATCCAATTTTAGCTAAACTACCTACTTGTACAAATGTTTTTTGTGCAGCTGCATAAGCTTTTGTATTGTACAAATTTAATGCATTGTTAAAGACTTTTAAATCTGTAGCATTGGCAACAGTTTGTTGGGTAAAACTATTATTTACCACAAAGAAAATAGATAAGAAAAGAAACAGTTTTTTTAAAAAACGAATTTTCATATAATTATTTTTACACTCAAAATGAATAACGAACAAAATTTAAATTTGTTGGATTGGGGGAGAAAATATTATTACAATTTTATTCAAAAGTAAGAATAGTTGACAATTCATAGTAAAAAAATCAATAGAAACTTTTAAGTTTGTACAAACTACTTAAAATTATGCAAAACATTGTTTTACAACTAGAAAATGCAAATATTTACCAAAGAGATAATTTGGTGATTTCTAACGTTAATTTAACCGTAAATAAAGGTGATTTTTATTATTTAATTGGTAAAACAGGAAGTGGTAAAAGTAGTTTGATGAAAACTTTATACGGAGATTTGCCTTTACAAAAAGGGACAGGAAGTATTGTAGATTTCGATTTAAAAAAATTAAAAGAAAAACAGATTCCTTTTTTAAGAAGAAAAATTGGCATTGTTTTTCAAGATTTTAAATTGTTAAATGATAGAAACGTTTTTGACAATTTAAAATTTGTTTTAAAAGCAACAGGCTGGAAAGACAAAGAATTGATGAAAGAAAAAATTCATGAAGTTTTAGATAAAGTGGGGATGAAATCTCAATACTACAAAAAAACCTATGAACTTTCTGGAGGAGAACAACAAAGGGTTGCCATTGCTAGGGCTTTATTGAATGATCCAGAATTAATTTTGGCAGACGAACCTACTGGGAATTTAGACCCAAAAACATCTATGGAAGTCATGGAACTTTTAAACGATATCCATGCAAGTGGTAAAACTATTTTAATGGCTACACATGATTATCAGTTAATAGTAAAGTTTAAGCAAAAAACGTTAAAATGTGAAGGGGGAGAGTTGTTTGAAGTAGCACAACAAGCCACAGTTTAATGCTTTCTGTTTTAATACCAACATATAATTTCAACGCTTTTTTTTTGGTGAAAGCGCTCCATCAACAATTAATTTTAGAAAATATAAAATTCGAAATTATTTGTTTGGATGATGGTTCTAAATCTACTTTAAATACAGAAAACGAAAAAATAAACACGTTCACTTTTACAACTTTTTCTGCCTTAAATAAAAATATTGGTAGAAGTGCTATTAGAAATTTATTAGCAAAAAAAGCAAATTATAGTTGGTTGTTGTTTTTAGATGCAGATGTTATGCCTGCAGATTCTAATTTTATAGAAAACTATATAAAATGTTTTCAGCAAAAAAACACCATTTTTTGTGGCGGACTCTTATATGAAAATAAGAAAGAGAATGTACACTTATTGCGCTACAAATTTGGAAAAAAACACGAAGAAGTATCAGTAGAAAAAAGAAACAAACAACCAGAAAAGTATTTTTTTACTTCTAATTTTTTAATAGAAAAAAATGTTTTTAATCATATTTCTTTTGAAGAAAAATTAACCCAATATGGTAGAGAAGATTTGATGTTTTCTCTAAGTTTAATCAAAAAAGGATATAAAATAGAGCATTTGGCAAACGAAGTTTATCATTTGGGCTTAGATGCTGATTTAATATTTGTAGAAAAAACAAAAAAAGCTATAGAGAATTTATTCTTTTTAAATGAGCGGAAGTTAATTGATAAAGGTGATTTAAAATTATTAAAACTCACGGATAAAATTTCAGCTTTAAAACTTTGTAATATAGTAGCTAAAACTCATTCTTTTTTTGAGAAACAAACATTACAAAAAAAATCTGTTTTTTATTTAAATTGCTTAAAAGTAGCTTATTTGTGTTTTTTAAAAGAGAGGCAAAATAACATTTAACTATTATTTTGCATTTTTAAAAATTGATAATAATTTTGCTTCTTGCTGTTGCCAAATAAGTTCTTCTTTCGCGTTTTTTAGAGCTTTAGAATAATCTTTTTCTAACATACCCCTTATTTGTTTCGCTACAATTTTAGGTTCTCTATTAAAAACAATTTCACCTACATTATGGTCTGCAACAACTTGTTTCATTTCTGGTAAGTTAGCAACTAGAACAGGTACTTCAGCTTGTATATAATCGAAAATTTTGTTCGGTAATACAAATCTGTAATTTAAGCCTAAATCTTCTTCTAAACTTATGCCTATATCTGCTAAAGGTGTTAATAATTGTAGTTTTTCAGGTGATTTTTTTCCTAAAAAAAACACTTTTTTATCTAGTTTTTCTAAACTTACTTTTTGTTGTAAATCTTTGTAAATATCTCCGTTGCCAATAATTACTAGTAAATGATTTTCTAAAAAATGCATACTATCAATAATGAGTTCTAAACCACGACCAATATTTACGGCACCTTGATAAAGAATTACTTTTTTGTTTTTTGTGTCAAAATCAAATCTTCCCTTTTTTAAGTCTTTTTTAAAAGGTAGGTTTTTTATGGTTTTAAAATGAACTTTATATTTTTCCTTGTAATAATTAGCAATGCTGTTGCAAACAGTATAGTTGTTTTTAAGTTTTGGTAAAATCCAATTTTCTAGACTTACCCAAAAGCTCTTAATTCTTGGTTTATGCACTAATTCTGGTATTTCAGAAAAAAGTTCATGACTATCGAAAATTAGTTTTTTAGCTTGTAATTTGCTGATTAAAAAATTGGGTAGCAGAGTATCTAGATCGTTAGCAAGTAGCATATTTTTTTTGGAGAATAAAAGAAAGAGAAATAGTCTAAAATTAAACTCAAAATAAAATAAAAACCCTTGGTTAAAAAGCAGTTTAAATCTTTTTGTTTTGTAATTCCTATGAATGTTTTTACTGTCTTTTAGTTTTCTGCCCACTAAAATAATTTCATAACCATTGTTGTGCAAAGTGTTGCAAACTTTAGCAACTCTTTGATCTGTGTGTAAATCGTTTGTAACAGAAATTATTAGTTTATTCAATAAAAGAAATTTAAAATAATACAAATATAATGTAAACTGTATGTTTTGTAAAGTTAGGTGGTTTTTATTTTTATAGTATTGAAAATTGTTTTAAGTGGTTAATTTGATAATATTTTAATTAAAAAAATACAAAAAAATTAGAAAAAAGATATTAATTTTGTGATATTAACTATATTTGCAAAATCTGCTATGATGTTTTAAGAAAATGTTTTTACATTAATCTACTAAATATATAAAATGTCTAAATGTCCCTCATGCAAGTCTAGTTTCGTAAAAAGAGTACCAAGAAATATTTTTTTAAAACTAATTCCAAATTCTAAGGTGCTAAAATGCTATCGTTGCAAAACCAAATTTCTAATTATTCCTTTTTTATTTTCTTCTTTAATCTTAAAAAGAGCTAATAAACAAGAAGTTAAAGCTATTTGATAAAAAAATTAATTTTAAAAAAATATACCTCCCAACTAATAGTTTGTATATATTTATAATTTTAAAGATTACCATTAATTATGAGTAAGTGTCCCTCATGTAAATCAGATAAAAAAAAGAGGATTTCTAGAGTTTTTCCAAAAATCAGGATATACAAATGTCACGAATGTAAGGTAAAATATATAAAAGTTCCTTTTTTAATATCTTCAATAGTTTTAAAGAAATAGAAACAATTACGGAGTGTTTATAAAATTGTTTTGTTTCATTAGAGTTAGTTTTAATTAACTACAATTAATCCATTACATGTTTTTTAAAATTAAATAATTTATTCATTTTAGAATAGAATACTATTTATTTTTTACTTTTATTATTTATTTAAGTGTAAAAATATGCACATCTTTAAAAAAACCTAAAATAGAATCAATGAAAATATTAGTAACTGGGGGATTAGGGTTTATAGGTTCTCATGTAGTTGTAGAGTTACAAAACGAAGGTTTTGAAGTTGTAATTGTAGATAACCTTTCTAATAGTACTTTAGATGTTTTAGACGGAATTACAAAGATAACTGGTAAAAAACCAATTTTTGAAAAATTAGACCTAAGAGAAAAAAATGCAGTATCAAACCTTTTTTCTACTTATAAAGACATTTATGGAGTTATACATTTTGCGGCCTCAAAAGCTGTGGGCGAAAGTGTAGAGAACCCTTTATTGTATTATGAAAATAACCTAAATAGTCTAATATATATACTACAAGAGTTACAAAAAAAAGACAAAGCACATTTTATTTTTAGCTCTTCTTGTACGGTATATGGGCAAGCAGATTCGCTACCTATTACAGAAAGTGCACCCATAAAACCAGCGGAATCTCCCTATGGAAATACAAAACAAATTGGTGAAGAAATTATAAAAGACACCTGCAGAGTTTCAGACAACTTACAAGCAATTGCTTTAAGATATTTTAATCCAATAGGTTCACATGAGTCTTTACAAATTGGTGAATTACCTACTGGAACTCCACAAAATTTAGTGCCATTTATAACACAAACAGCCATAGGTTTAAGAGAAAAATTAGCTGTTTTTGGTAACGATTATCCAACAGAAGATGGAACTTGCATAAGAGATTATATACATGTTGTAGATTTAGCAAAAGCACATGTGGCAGCTTTAAAAAGATTAATAGAAAATAAAAGTGCTACAAATTTCGATTACTTTAATATAGGTACAGGTACAGGATCTTCTGTTTTAGAAGTAATAAAAACGTTTGAAGAAGTTTCTGATCAAAAACTAAATTATCAAATTGTAGCTAGAAGAGAAGGAGATGTTATAGCAGCTTATGCAGATACAGAAAAAGCAAATAATGTTTTGGGTTGGCAAGCAAAATTAAGTTTAAAAGACGCGCTATCTTCTGCTTGGCAGTGGGAACAAAAAATCAGAAAATAAAACTAAAAGACAATCAATAAAAAAACCTCAATTATCTGAAATTTAGATAGTTGAGGTTTTTATTTGTGGAGACGCCGAGAATCGAACTCGGGTCCAAACAAGCAACAAATTGGCTTTCTACATATTTAGTTCTTTCTTAGTTTTCGTTTAAAAGCTGATTAAGAACAATCCACTTTTAACTTATCTTTTTTAGTTTCAAAAACCTGCCAAAGCTTCAGGTTTTCTATGTTTATTTTTACGATGCCCATAAATGAAACGCCATAAACCAAGGCTTTCCGTGGACATAAAGCTTGCTCACCTTGTGAGCCGGGGCTTAATCTTACTATAATTCAGATTAGGCAGCTAAAGCGTAGTTATCTTCGCCGTTTATAAAGTTGAAACAAGTTTTACAAGTATCGTTTCATTCCTTGATATGCTTACAAATTCACTGACCTTGCTGTCAAAACCAGTCGTCCCCTTAATGAAATAGCAAATTTTTAACTTGCTTTATTGAATTAATCCCAAATTTATTTTGGGATATCATCAAAAAAAATCTCATTATATTTTTTCAATGAACAAAAAATAGTACAAAAACAATACCAATCATTTGGGCGTTTCTTTGTTTTAAAAGCATTTAAAACTAAAGTCAGGCTTTCCACTAAATCTTTTTTTTTATCAATTTATTGTACACCTGTATTATTTAAAAAAATAATTATTAAAAAGAACAGAGTACTTCGTTAATTTACAAAAAAAAGGATATCGTTTCAATCCTTAACGCGGTCTGCAAAAATACAAAATAACTTAAGTTTCTATTTAAAAATACGTTAAAAAATCTTTTGAATTAATAAATAACTTTTTAAAGCAAATAATTATATAATAGTTATGCTATTTTCGAGTAAACAAAATTAAAATTATGATAAAAAAGGGAACAAAAGTAAGCTGGAAATGGGGCAATGGTTCAGCAGAAGGCAAAGTACAAGAAACCTACACAGAAGAGGTTACCAAAACAATTAAAGGAACCACAATCACCAGAAATGGAGAAAAAGGAAACAAAGCTTTGTATATACAACAAAATGATGACGATTTTGTATTAAAATTAGAAAGTGAAGTAGAAAGAGTAGATTAAGTTTTTGTAACTTACATTAAAATAAATATCTTCGAAAAAATATACAGAAATATGAAGTTTGGCATCATCAAAGAGCGTAAAAATCCACCAGATAGAAGAGTTGTTTTTTCACCAGAAAAACTAAAACAATTCAAACAAACATACTCAAATGCAGAAATTGTGGTAGAAAGTTCAGCTATTAGAGTTTTTTCTGACGACCAATATAAAAATGTAGGTATAAAAGTTACAGAAAACATGACAGATTGCGATGTTTTGTTGGGTGTAAAAGAAGTGCCAATTGATGCTTTAATCCCTAATAAAAAATATTTTTTCTTTAGTCATACCATCAAAAAACAACCTTATAATAGAGCTTTGTTAAATGCTATTTTAGAAAAAAACATTCAGTTATATGACCATGAAACTATTGTAAAAGAAAATGGTGCACGCTTAATTGGTTTCGGACGATATGCAGGTATTGTTGGCGCTTATAATGGTTTTAGAGCAATTGGTTTGGCAAATAAAACTTTTAATTTACCCAAAGCAGAAACTTTAGACAGTCAACAAGAATTAATTGCAGAGCTTAAAAAAATCGACTTAAAAAATTTAAAAATATTATTAACAGGAAATGGTAAAGTAGCTTACGGAGCCAAAGAAATGTTAGATGCAATGCAGATAAAAGAAGTTTCTGTAAATGAGTATTTAAACAACCATTATGCAGAACCTGTATATTGTTTGGCAGATGTGTTAGATTATAACAAAAGAAAAGACGGAAAAGTAATAGATAATTTCGATTTTTACAAGCATCCAGAAGCTTATGAAGCTAATTTTATGCGTTTTGCAGAAGTAACCGATTTTTTTATTGCAGGTCATTTTTATGGGGATGGTGCTCCTTATTTATATACAAGAGAAGATGCAAAATCAAACAATTTTAATATAAAGTATGTGGCAGATATCTCTTGTGATATAGATGGTCCTGTTGCCTCCACAATTCGTCCTTCAACCATAGCAGAACCTCTTTATGGATATAACCCTGCAACAGAAAAAGAAGTCGATTTTAAAGATAAAAATGCTATTGTTGTTATGGCTGTAGATAATTTACCTTGCGAATTACCAAAAGATGCCAGTGAGGGGTTTGGGGAAATGTTTTTAGAAAATGTAATTCCTGCTTTTTTTAATAATGATAAGAATGGTGTTTTAGAACGTGCAAAAATGACTGAAAACGGAAAATTAACAGCACGTTTTTCTTATTTACAGGATTATGTAAATGGAAGAGAATAATCTACAAAACAGACAATTTCTAATTGATTTAGCAAAAATGAAAATGCCTTTTGGTAAATACAAAGGTAGATTTTTGATAGATTTACCAGAACATTATGTGGTTTGGTATCATACAAAAGGGTTTCCTAAAGGAAAATTAGGTTTACAAATGCAATTGGTTTACGAGTTAAAATTAAATGGTTTAGAAGATTTAATTAGAAAAATTAAATAAACCAAACCATTTTTTTAATTTAAAATTCAACTTTCTTTCTCATTGTCTTTTCTACTAAAATAATCGTAATTACGCCTAGTGTATACGCAACCAAATCCCCAATACTAAAAGAAGTACCCAAAATTATTTTTAATGCTCGTTCGTGTTGTTCTGGAAAATGATTTTGTAAGTTGCTTAACTGTAAAAACTCAATTACAAAAGAGATTAAAAACGTAATTAAGGCTGCTTTTTCTTCAGATATTTTAAAAATACTTTTTATAAATGTATAAACGAATGCTACTGCAAAATAATCTCCCACAGTATGTCTTATAAAACCTGTGGTGTATTTTGCAATAAATACCTCTATAAGAAATAGCGCTAAAAATAGTGTAAAATATGTTTTATTGAATTTAATCATCTGTTTGTGTTTGTTTTGTCCTAGGCTTACACATCCAAATCCAGGATTGCATTAAAGTAAAAAAAGCAGTTGTAAAGAAAATACTAGTAAACTCATTAAAGTCGCTGCAAATTATAAAATCCATCACAATTACAAATGCAACGATAGCATAATAAGGGAAATATCTTTTGAAAATTTCCTTGTCATTTCTATCTTTTTTTGCCAACCAAAAAAAAGGTGTAATAGTTACTAAAATTGTTAGTGAACAAATAATAAAAATAATAAAAATAGAAGGGATAAAGAAGACAAGTAAATCAGTATTAATCTCTTCAGAACATACTAAAGTCCAAAATAAAGTAGTTGCAAAAATTGTTGCTTTAAAAAGGGTTTCTCCTAAATTTTTAGATGAGTTCATTATTTAATTTTATAATTATCATATACTTTTTCTTGCCAAGAATTTTCTTTTAAATCCCGAATATATTTGTTATATTTTCTATTGATTTTGGTTTTATTTTGAATGTCAATTGTTGATATATCAGCATATTCTTTTAGAAGAAAAGTATTGTTATTAGAAAGATTGATTAAGTATTTTAAATCTAATTGTTCTGCATAATTAAAATTGTATTGAGTAATCATTTTGTCCCAATTTAAGGTCGTAGAAATTATGAGCATTATAAATGCAATTTGAATGTTTTTACGAAATAAGTAGCTTAGGTTTTTAACTTTAGAGACTTTAATAAACGTGGTTATCAAACCAATAGAAGTTGCTGTTAAAAAGAATAACACACCAATTCTTTTATAAGTTAAACCAAAAGAAACAATGTATTCTACATTTTTTATCATCGTAATTATTACAACACTTAGATTTAGAAAAATCCATACATAGGCTAAGTTTTTTAAATCTTTGTTTTTATTAAAAAAATTTAGGCTTCCTCTAAAAAAGTAAAGAATAATAATGATGGCTAATATGTTAGATATTATTAAGGCATTTACACCATTATGTACTTGTTCTGAAAGTCTTGGAGCAATCATACTATGAATTTTTGATAAGTGCACAATATCTGTTGCAATAAAAAACAGAATAAGTATATTTAATAAAATCATTAAAATTACTGCCAATTGCTTTTCGTTTTTTAAACTTTTTTTAGAAATTGGTTTCAGTTCATTTTCTAATAAATAATTTCCTTGTTGTAAATCTTTAGAAGTTATGGGTTCAATTTGAATAGGATTTGTAATATTATTAAATAAATAAAACCCCAAACCTGTAAAAAGAATCCATTGAAAATTAATAAAGCTCAAATCTATTTTTTCAATTAATTCATCAAAAACAGGGTTTGCATTTCTGTATAAAAGAATAAAAATAAGAAGGATAATCGCTGGTATTCCAATTATTTTAAACCAATAAGAATAATTTATTTTTTCCTTTTTTACATTTTCTACTTCTACACCTAAAGAATCGTAATAGAATGCAAAGAAAGAAACTACAGTTGTATATATCCCATTAATCCATTTTATGTAAATAGAAGATTTGTTTTCAGATATACTACCTACAAGTGTGAAAAAAGCGATAATATTTGATAAAATTACCAATTCAGAATTGTACAAAAAAACGGTAATTCCTGTTATCAAATAAGCAATAGTTTTAATGATAGTTATTTTATTTTTAAAACTTTTCCAGTTAGTTATACCCAATATTGTAGTTGCCACAAGTGTAAAGAGTAACAAGTTTAAACCAATATTTTGTTTAAAGAAAAATGTGCTAAAAAGTATAGCTCCAATTATTATGATTATTTTTTTCATGATGATTATATTTAAAGTACTTTGTTTTTCAAAGTTAATTATTAAAAAAATAGTTATTTATTGTTAATTAATTTTTCGAGTGCATTAATGTGTTTTTTAAATTCCATTTTGCCTAATTCTGTTGCTATATATTTTGTATTTGGTTTTCTGCCTATGAATTGTTTTTCCACTTTAATAAAATCTACTTTTTCTAGGGCTTTTGTATGGCTTGCTAAATTACCATCTGTTGCACCTAATAAATCTTTCAACGTATTAAAATCTGCATAATCATTTACCATTAGAATAGACATTATACCTAGTCTTATTCTATGGTCAAAGGCCTTATTTATATTTAAAATAATATTTTTCAAATGAAAAAATTAAGATTATAAATTATTGTTTTCTATCATATTTAAAAAACATCACTGTTCCGTAAACAATATGCATAATACCAAAGCCTAAAACCCAAAACCAAAAACCATAACCAGGAAAAATAGCACATATTAAGCCAAGAACTATTTGTGTATAGCCTAAATATTTTATGTCTCCCAAAGTATATTTAGAAGCGCTTAATAATGCCAAACCATAAAATAGTAGCATTAATGCTCCTGTTTGCCCATATTTTTGTTGATTTAAAATGAAAAGAATGTAAATACCACCAGCTAATAAAGGAATTATAAAACTACCCAATAATCTTTTGGTTAAAGAATCCCAAATTTTTTGTTGGTTTTTCTTAGCCTTTTGTGTAGTTAAGTATATGGCAGTTCCAATACTAAAAACACCCACCAATACCAAATCTAAAAGTATATAACGAAACAATTTACTATCTATAATTACATAATCATTTCCTTTAATCTGTAAATACCAATAAGCAAAACCAGCACCAATTAATGCATAAATACCCGCTAAAATACCAGACAAACCACTTAATGAAATAAATTTAGATGATTTATTCATTAAATTCTTAATCTCTGTTATGTCTTTTAAATAATTTTCTGAACTCATTTTTAAAGAACTTTGAAATACAAAGTAAAACATAAAATTTTACACTTCCAATAAAAAACAAGTATTATTTAAAAAAAAGTAAATTATTTTACAGCCACACCATATGTAGCATGCGCAATGGCTATAATAGTTAAAGAGGAATACCAATATGTGGGTATTAAAATGCATAAAACACCTAATAGCACACAGACAGCAATTAAAATATATAAACTTTTATCGCCCTTACTTTTTAAAAGTAATAACAAAAGTGAGTAGAGAAATAAAAAAGCGGGAGTAATTAAATCTATTTTACCATAGTTTTTTAAAATTAAAGCACATATAAAAATGATAAGAATACCTAACAAATATTTTAAAAAAGCAGCCTTCGTTTTTCCATTCCATAATTTATATTGAAACTTTTTAGCTTTTCTTTTTCCGCTAAAAAATAACGCTAACGAACTAAATAGAAAAGCTAAAAAGGCAATAGCTACAAACAACATTTCAATGAGTTGTGGAGATAGCATTCCCAAGGCGTGATTGTCTATTAAATAACTGTCTAAAACATATTTGTAAGCATATGCAGCTAAAAAAATGTATACGCCAATTAGTATGCTGTTTAAACCTTTCAATTGAAAGCTTACTTCAAAATTATCGTGTAAATGTGTTTTGTTTGCCATATATTTTTTAACTTTCGTAAAGATACAAAATTGCGTTTACCTTTTATTAATTATGAAACCCGCAGAAGAATACATTTTAAAACAACCAGAACCATTCAAATCCATTTTGTTGCATTTGCAAATTTTAATAGAAAGTAGTTTTCCTGAAGTAGACTTGCAATTTAAGTGGAAAATTCCTTTTTATTACTTAAATGATAGGCCTTTTTGTTATTTGAATCCGTCTAAAAAGAAAGGCTATGTAGATGTCGTTTTTTGGGTTTCAGCTCAT
>NZ_CBFHJT010000004.1:19475-29951 GCF_965656025.1 Polaribacter sp. | reverse complement strand
TAAATCTTTACGATACTATAAGTTAGAAGATATTAATGAAGAAATTTTATTAACAGTTTTAAAAGAGGCACATTCTTTAAAAGACAAAGGTTTTTATAAAAGAAATTAGCATTATTTTAATATTATTTTATACTGCATTGCCAGTTTATTATTGAAAAAAATGTTTAATAAATCATTTTTACTTGGTTTTTTAATAGAAACTATTGCGCTTTTATCATCTTTTAAATATACTTTCGGTTGTAAACTATTTTTAGAAGAACCATAGCTATAATTAATATCTAAATCTTTAAGGTTTTTAAATTTTAGTATAATTTTTTTTGCCTCAGGATTTGGTTCTATGATGCCTTTTTTGGGACTCATAATCTCTACATTAGAAACAAAATATTCATTGTAATAAATAGGTTCAAAACAAAACTCTAATAAAGACTTTTGTTTCATTAAATTAATCCATTTTTGTTTTTCTGGATAGTGCGTTAAACCTAATTTTTCTGCGTCAATGTCAAAATAAACCATGTTTACAGATTTTACCCATTTGTTATTTTTAAATACTCGATTTGAACCGAAGGTGACATCAATAAACTGCCAATTTTCTTCTATTTTTATAACATTCCAAATATGATTTTTATATTTGGCAAACTCACCAATTTTATTAGGTGTATTTTTTACATACCCTTTTACAGTTTCATTTTTTATATTTAAAAGATCGCATATTTTTTTATAAGAATATGTGTAACCTTTACAAACAGCAGTTTTAGTTTTTAGTGTTTTTAAAACTAGTTTATCATTTTGTATTTTTATTCTTCTTTTTAAATCTCTTTCATTATAATATATTGTGTATTCGGGTGATTTAATAAAATTAGAGATATTTTCTTTGTAATTGATATTTAATGCTAGCCAATAATAAGCGGCTTTTGCTTTCAAATAATCAGAATTAAAATCTAAACTTATTCTTTCCGCTATTTTTTCTGCTGAATTAAATTTTGGATATTTTTCTACAATTTTTTTTATACTCTTATATTCTTGAGTAAAAGAAAGTGAAACTAAAAAATTAAAAAACAATAATAAGATCCATTTTTTCATAATCTCTTTTTTAATTTATTTTAAAGTGTAAAGAATCTTTATTATCAATATAAATAACTAGAGTACTTCTTGATTTTACATTTTCTAGAATAAGTATTGTAATTTTATTTTCTTTTTTCAAAATAGGCTTTCGTGCATATTTCTGATTCCCTGTAATATAAGAAATATTCACACTGTCTGGTAAATTCTTGAGTTTAAGTTCTATCTTTTTATTTTTATCAGCCTTTAAAATTCCATTTTTTGGTAATACTAATTCGGTTTTTAAAGCTAAAAAGACCTGTCCGTAAATGGGTTGGTTATAAAATTCTTGTGGAGTAATTCTACCAAATCGTAAAACCCAAATAGATTTTTCTGGTAAATGCGTTTTAAAAATTTTCTCTTTGGGAATGTTATAAAAATAATTGTCAAAACTTCTTATCCATCTTCCATTTTGTAAAGCCCCTGCGGCCCAAGTATCATCTAATACTAACCATTTGCCATCTAATTTTACAGCGTTCCAAGCATGATTTGTAGTTTTTTGTATTACACCGATTTCGTCAGCAGTATTTCTAACATTCCCTTTAATTACGGCAGCTTCTATATTTAGTAAATCACAAATCTTTTTAAAAGATTGTGCGTATTCTTCGCAAACACCTCTTTTTGTTTTAAAAGCAGCTTCTATAATTTTATTTTTTGCAGCAGCTATTTTTTGCTGTTTTTCAGTTTCATTTTTATAGCGAAAACTATATGTTCTTGGTGTAGGATTGTAATATTCTTTTAAATTATAATTGATGTTTGTTGCCAACCAATAAAATGCGGCTCTTGCTTTTTCTGGGTCTGAAGAGAAATCTGTTTTAATTTTAGCAGCTAAATCTTCTACCTTAGAAAAAGGTGGATATTTAGAAACTTTCCTATCAACATTTTTAAAATCTTGACTTTGTAAATTAATTGTAAACAATAAAAAAAGTGCTAAAAGGTTTTTCATGGTAAAAAGGTAAACAACTTTAGGGAAACAATTATTGTGCCTTTTTTTAAATATAAAACCCTTCATGTTTTAAAATGAAGGGTTTTATATTATTTTTTATTGGAATTAAGTAAGTACGTTCGGGATTGAGACTTTCGACTTCGCTCAAGACAAGCTAATTGTTTAAGCTCTTTTTTCTTTTTCAGAAAAAAGCGAGTAGCGAAAGCCAGTTAAAACGCCCAAATAAAAATTAATAATCTATTATAAATTATTGACAGTTTTTCTAATAGTAACTAAATTGGTTAACAATTTTTCTAAGTTGTCTAAATGTAGCATGTTGGCTCCATCAGATTTTGCGTTTGAAGGATTAAAATGGGTTTCTATAAACAAGCCATCAACATTATTTACTACTCCAGCTCTTGCAATGGTTTCTATCATTTCTGGTCTACCACCTGTAACTCCAACTGTTTGATTGGGTTGTTGCAAAGAATGTGTAACATCTAAAATAGTTGGCGCAAATTCGCGCATTTCTGGGATGCCTCTAAAATCTACAATCATATCTTGGTAGCCAAACATCGTACCTCTGTCTGTTATCCAAGCTTTATTAGAACCAGCGTCTTTAACTTTTTGCACAGCGTGTTTCATGGCATCAGGACTCATAAATTGTCCTTTTTTTAAGTTGACCACTTTACCTGTTTTTGCAGCAGCAACCACTAAATCTGTTTGTCGCACTAAAAAAGCCGGAATTTGCAAAACATCTACATATTCAGCAGCTTTTGCAGCATCAGAAACTTCGTGAATGTCTGTAACTGTGGGTACGTTAAAAGTTTCGGAAACTTTGCGTAAAATTTTTAATGCTTTTTCGTCTCCAATACCTGTAAAACTATCAATTCTACTTCTATTGGCTTTTTTAAAACTACCTTTAAAAATGTAAGGAATCTCTAATTTATCTGTTATAGCAATTACTTTTTCTGCAATTCGTAACGCCATTTCTTCGCCTTCAATGGCACAAGGACCTGCTAATAAGAAAAAGTTATTTGAAGTGGTGTGTTTTATGTTTGGTATTTCCGATAAAATCATTTGTAATATTTTTATCAAAAGTACATAAAAATATGTGTTTTAAGCTTTGTTTTTTTGAAGTTAAAATGAAGTAATTATTACTACTCAAAATCGATTTTACGATATTATTCTTATTTTTATTCGCTATATTTAGCCCTTAAATTTTAAAGGATTATGACAAGAGTATTTAAGAGTATTTTAATGGCAATGGTGTTTGTTTTTAGCGTTTATAGCTGTAAAGTTGTACAACTAGGTAAAGACGGTGCAGACGGTAAACCGGGTGCAAATGGTGTAACCAATAACAAAATTATAAATTCTTTTTTTATAGACTCTACCCTTGTAAAAAAACATTTATATACGTTGGCATCTGATGAAATGGAAGGGAGAAAATCTGGTACACCAGGAATTGAAAAAGCCGCAAAATATATAGAGAATGAATTTGAAAAACTAGGCTTAACAACTTTTGGAGATTTAAAATCTTATAGACAAACTTTTACTTTTAAAAATAGAAGAACTAAAGAAGACATTACCTCTAGCAATATTATTGGTGTTTTAGAAGGGAATACTAAAAAAGACGAGTATGTGATAATTTCCGCACATTATGATCATTTAGGGAAAAAAAAGAGTGGAGAAGGAGACCTGATTTACAATGGTGCTAATGATGATGCTTCTGGAGTAACAGGTGTTTTAACATTGGCAAAATATTTTAAAGAAATGGGGAATGAAAGAACCATTGTTTTTGCAGCTTTTACTGCAGAAGAAATGGGTTTAATTGGTTCTACACATTTTGGTAAAGGAATTAATGCTAGCAAATTTGTGGCTGGTATAAATTTAGAAATGATTGGTAAAGTGCCAAGTTTCGGACCTAATACAGCTTGGTTAACAGGTTTTGAGAGAAGTGATTTTGGGAAAATTATTCAAAAGAATTTAGAAGGTACAGGGTATCAGTTATTTCCAGATCCTTACAAAAAATTCAATTTGTTTTTTAGGTCAGACAATGCTTCTTTGGCAAGATTAGGTGTGCCTTCTCATACATTTTCTACAACTCCTATTGATGTAGACCCAGATTATCATAAACTTACAGATGAGGCAGAAACTTTAAATATGACAGTAATTACACAAACCATACAAGCAGTTGCAAAAGGTACTGCAAGTATTATAAATGGTAAAGATACACCCACAAGAGTGGTAATAAAAGAACGTAAATAGTTGTATGAAAAAACTAAAATTACTTTTTTTAAGTCTTTTAGTAAGTTGTTCTACGGCTAAAGTAGTTATAGATTATGATGGAGACACTAATTTTGCGAACTATAAATCTTTCGATTTTTATGAAGATAATGGAGAAAATTTAAACGAATTTGATGTTAAAAGAATTACAGATGCTATTTATAACCATTTAATAAATAGTGATTTTTCACAAAGTAAAACACCAGATTTTTTTATTTATTTTGACACTAAAATAAACGAAAATGTAAGTAGAAACACTATTGGAATTGGAGTAGGTAGTGGAGGTAGAAATGGTGGTTTTGGTATTTCTGGAGGCATACCAATTGGAGGTGAAAAAGTACAAGAACAATTAATTATAAAATTTATAGATGCCAAAACAAATTTGTTGTTTTGGGAAGGAAGTTATAGTGATGTTGTGAAGCAAAATAGAAAACCAGAAGAACGAAAGAAACAGTTAGAAAAAGTGGTACTTAAAATATTAAATGAGTTTCCTCCAAAATAAATAAAAAATCCTCAACATCTTGTTGAGGATTTTTTATTTATTTTTTTTAAAAGTTTAAAAACGATATCTAACTCCTAAAGCAAAACCACTTCCAAAATCTACACCATCTCTTTCAGTGATATAAATTGGCGTGGTTTCTATAGATAGTAATATTGGCGATTCAAAATTATATTCCAATCCAATAATTGCACCTCCATTAAAATCGTTATTGCCTGTGCCATATCCAGCTTGTAAACCACCATACCAATTTAAATCTTCGTTCAAAGCCCACACTCTTTGATAACCTGCAGAAAAAGATGCGGCCTCAAAATCTGAACCTAAATTAAATTCTAATCTACTTTTTTCTGAAATCTTTTTTTGGTAAGAAATAGTTAAAGAATTAAAAAGGGTGTTGCCAAGTTTTACACCAATGGTATTGTTGGCAATTTCTTGTGCATTTGAGGATAGTGAAAAGGCAAATACCAAGCTTAATGTAATAAGTACTTTTTTCATAGTTTTTTTTTAATATTAATTAAAAGCGAATATAAAACATTATTATTATTACAAAACAAAAAAATCCTCAACAAATACATGTTGAGGATTTTATAATTTTTTATTTCTTTAATTAGAATTGGTATCTTACAGAAAAAGCTGCATCAGAGTTTACACCACTCAATCCACCAGAAATACCTATCTCTGGTCTATAATCTAAAGAGATTAAAATAGGAGCATTAAAATTGTATTCAATACCAATAACTCCGGCACCAAAAATACCCGTTTGACCGTAAGAAATTAACCCAGCACCAAAACCTGCATACCAATTAAATTTATCTTCTAAATTCCAAACCCATTGATACAATCCTGTTGCTTTAAAGTCGCTAAAATCGTTACCCAAACCTAAATCTACTTCTAATCGATTATTACCACTTAATGCTTTTTGATAAGTGATTTCTCCCCCTAAACCATTACCTCCACTTAAACGCAAACCAATGGCATTGCTAGAGACATCTTGTGCGTTTGTAGATAATGTTGCTGCTAAAACAATTCCGAATACTAATAATACTTTCTTCATAATTTGATTTTTATTTGGTTAATACTACAAAAGTAAATTTAATATAAATTTTCAATTAACTCAAAACAGTTTATCCTTAGTCCATTTGAAAAACCATTAAATTTAGTTTTTGTTGTATAGACTAGACATCCGTTAAATAATTTTTTAGTTATCTACAGAAACTCTTATTCCTTTAGAATAACTACTAAATTCTGGAGCATACATACTTTGTATTGTGGTAATTCCGTTACTGAAATTACCAGCATTATTCACTCTAACATCGTATTCAAAAACATATATACCTTTAGGAATTCTTTCAAAAAAGAAGTTGGTTGCAGCATCTTTTGTACTTTGATAATAGCCTAAATTGTCTTGCCATTTGTATTTAGAAAGGAAGTTTACAGGCTCAAAACCAGCAGCTCTCATATCTTTTAAGTGAATAAACTCCATATTTCTATCGGTACTCAATTCTATCCTTACAGTAATTAAATCGCCTACTTTTAATTTAGTGTTTTTGGTAATTTCTTGCAATTTTTTACCAGTGTCAGAATTTACTTTTAAAAACAATTTTTTATTTAATTGTAAATGAGATTTGCTAGTAGTAATTTTATCTAAATCCTCAAAATATTGCCAATACAAACCACCCCAAGCAATTCCTTTTTCTTTTTTGGTGATGGTTAGGTCACCCATTTTTGGTTCAATTTCTTCACCATTCCAAGAGGTTTTAAAATATCCTGTTCCAGCTTCAACTTTAACAACGTCTATTTCTGATGGATTTATTTCCTTCTCACCAACTTTAATTGCTACCATTTCTGTAATCGCTGTCCAGTCACTTCCACTCAAGAGAAGGGCATACACAGCCTCTGTGGTTGCTTTGGTGGTTTTCCATCTGTTGGTTTGTTTGTTTTTTAGCAACCAAATTTTTAAGTTGTCTATAGTTTTTTCATCATTTTCTATTTCTGTAAAAACTGCTATCATTAACGCATGCGTTTCTACAGGAGCTTGATAAAAATAATACCCAGCGACATTAGATTTCCAATACATTCCCAATTCATTGGAAGTAATACTATTTTCTTTTAATGATTTTAAAATCTGATTTGCAACTGTTTTTTTATCACTTCTAAATAACGATAATGCAATTTGTCCTTTTGCATACAAATTATAATCGTTCCAAAATTTGATAGTCTGATTCTGGTAATAATTTACAGCTGTAATTAATGCATTGCTTCTAGGAATATCTTTATAAAAACTTCGCATGTATAAATACTGAATTGTAAAATAATTCAAATTGTTTTTAGCTAAAAACTCTTTATATGCTTGCGCTCCTTTCTTTGTATTTTTTGACAAAGCCTTTGTTTTTTCTGCCCTATCTAATAATTTTCTGTATTGTTTGAGCAACTCACCATCTAAATATGCTACAGACTTTGCAATCATATTTTTTGTTGATGTTTTTAAAGGCATAACACCAATTTTTTGTAGATGACCAAAACCAGTGGCAATGTGTTGCGTAATATAGTTATTCGCATATCTACTGCCTTTAAACCAAGGAAATCCACCAGAGTTCATTTGCATTTCTTGCAATTTGTTGATGGCTTTTTCTTGCTCATTTTTCATTTTATTTAAATCGAATAATAATGCAATTCTCTTTTTTTGCTCAGTTTCAGATTGGGCATCTCTTAGCCAAGGAGTTTCCTGTATAATGATAGATTTTAACTCTTGATTTTTTTCTAAGTTTGATAGCAAAGCATCAGAAGATTTCCAAGCATTAAATACCGCTTGAATTTTAGGATTTGAATTTGCCACAAAACTAGCCAAGGTATTTGCGTAATATCTAGCAAAAGTTTGTTCTGCACATTCATAAGGATATTCCATCAAAAAAGGTAAAGATTGAATGGCGTACCAAACAGGGTTTGAGGTCATTTCTAAGGTTAGCTGATGATTTTTTAGCGTTGATGAAGAATCTTCACTAAGCTTTGTCGAAGTGTTTTTTAATTTTTCTAATGTAAAAGTTTTAGTTTCATTAGAACGTATAAACATAGGCAGAGTTTCTGTAACCAACATCCTGTTGCTTAAAACAGGCAAAACATTTTGCTCTCCATCAGAAAAAGCACCTGCTTTTGCCACAATTTTATATTGAACAGCTTGTACCGTATTTGGTATAGAAATGCTCCAAGAAACATTGGTATTTCCATCTTTATCAATGGTGAAATTTTTATTAGAATTGATGTTTTTTAATTCGATATTAATTTCTTTTCCTGAAATAGCATCAGTTAAATACAATTTTGCAAAACCATTTAATGTATTGTTCGTTAAGTTTGAAATTTTTGCACTCAAAATAATATCATCTCCTTCTCTTAAAAATCTTGGAGCATTTGGTACCACCATTAATTCCTTTTGAGTAATAGCACTAAGCGTTTTAGAAGCAGTTTTAAGTTCTTTTGTGTGTGCTAACAATTGCAATTTCCATCTGGTTAAGGCTTCAGGCATCGTAAACGTAAAACTTACTTTTCCGTTTTTGTCTGTTTTTAGTTGTGGAAAGAAAAACGCTGTTTCTTTAAAGTTTTTACGCGCTTTTACTTGAGCCAATTGTTTTTCTAATGCTTTTTTAGAAGTAATAACAACCACTCCATTTGCACCTCTAGAACCATACAAAGCAGTGGCTTCTGAGTTTTTTAAAACGGTAATTTCTGCTAAATTATTTGGGTTTAAAGATTTTAAATCTGCTTGTGTCATTACAACACCATCAATAACAATTAGAGGGTTTTCATTTTTAGAAATAGTTGAATTACCTCTAAATTTAATACTAGTATTTTGTGGGTTCCAATTCATGTTATCACTCATAACTTCAACACCTGAAGTAAAACCGTTTAGCAAAGAAGATTTTTCATTTTCAGCTTTTAAAAAACTAACAGATCCAGTTAAACTCTTTTTTTCTGTTGTCCCATAACCCATTACAACCACTTCATCTAAAGCATTTGCATCTTCTTGTAAGGCTAAATCAATATTGGTTTGACTGTTTACCACTACTTCTTTTGTTTTATAACCAAGATAACTGTAGACTAAAACATCTCCTTTTTTTATTTTTAGTTTGTAATTCCCGTCAAAATCTGTGTCTGCTTTAAAGTCTGTTCCTTTTATTAGTATTGAAACTCCAGGTAATGGTTCTCCATTTACGTCCTCTACAACTCCTGTTATAATGCCGTCAAAATCTTTTCTAGTTCTTTGTAATTTTCTTTTTAAGTTTCTAACATACTGCCTATTTAACCAATTGTTATTTTGAAAACTAAAACCAAACCAATTGTAACTCGCGTAATTTATGTTGGGTATGTGATAGTAACTTCTGATACTGTTTTCCATATTAAAATAAGCCACACCAAAACTTCTGTTAGCGCTACTAGTTTGATAAGAATAATAATTTGTTTTTGTAGCAATAGGGTTAAATTGCCAATTATGAGGTTTGAATTCGTCTAAAGAAACATCGTACATAGAGGCTAATACTTCTGCAGTTATAGCATCATTTTTGTCATTTTTTATAGAAAAACTCCAAGTTTCTTCTGCACCTGGTTGTAATTTATCTCTAAATACATTCGTTATAATTTCTATGGGAGCTGTTTCTTTTTTAGGAACGTTTATTAGCAAACTTCCACTTTTAAAATAATTATAATTTACAAAATGATATTTAATAGCAAAACCACCAATATCACTTTTTCGAACCGGAATTTTGATCGTTTTTATTTCGTTTTTTAAACGAATAATTTTGGTTTCAATAATTTTGTAGTTCTTTTCTATTTGAAGTACTACATGCATGTTTTTAGAGGCTGTACCTATTTGTAGAGCAACATTTTCGTTGGGTTGATAGCTGTTTTTATTGATTTTTATAACAAATAATTGATTGTCTGCTACTTTTTTGTCTTTCGGAGAAAATAAAGTTATTTTTTTCTGATCTTTAATAGCGTTTCCAAATTTATCTTCGCTTTCTAAAATAGCGATATATTTTCCAGATTCCCATTTTTTAGTATCCTTTAAGTCGATTTCTTTACTTTGTTTGGTATTAAAAGTTTCGTTAAAAACCAATGCTCCTTTTTTCCAGTTTTCGTCTTTGTTTTCATCCTCAAAATAAGCTTCATTAGGAAACATTTTTCGAAACTCTTTTTCTGAAATATCTTGAAAGCCTGGTGTATTCCAAGGTCTTTCTCTTAAAGGGTTTTTAGGTGCTTTTAATTTGTAGATTTTAAAAGTACCTTTTGCAGGCTCAAATTCGCCATTTAGGTTTTTTGTATCAATGGTTATTGCTGTTTTTTTACTGTTTCTATCAATGGTTTCATTCATAGATATTGTGGCAACCATAGCGTGATAACCTACTTTTACGTTTGTGGTGGCACTTCTGGTTTCTCCATTAACATCAGTAACATCTGCAGTAATTTCATAAGTAAAAACAGGCAAATTCTCTTTATCTACACTTTTATCTGGTGTTGCCATAAATGAGATATAAAAGTTTCCAGAAGCATCAGAGACTGTTTCGCCATTGGTTATTTCTTGACTTTCGGAACCTATATTAGGTCTTCGCCAATAATACCAAGCAGGAAAAATTACTTTTCTACGAACACGATATACAACTTTTGCGTCTGTAATGTT
>NZ_CBFHJT010000004.1:4452-19377 GCF_965656025.1 Polaribacter sp. | reverse complement strand
TAGCTCCAGAAAATGCCTTTGCAAAACCATTAACCTTAACAGAATCGTTTAACTGAACACTTTCTGTGATGGGTTTAAACTCTGTTTTAAATTTGGGTCTTTTGTATTCTTCTACTGAAATATAAAAGTCATCGTCAAAATCAAAAGCTACATCGTCATAGAATTTTGAACTAACATATTTTTTATCACTCTCATTAAAAGAGATAGAAAAAAGACCCGTTAAACCATTATTTGGGATGATAAATTCTCCTGAGGCAGAACCAAATTCACTCAATTGTATATCTACATCATCAACAACTTGGTCGTTAACATCTAATAATTCTATCTTAATATATTTGTTTTTGAAGGGTTTTGTTAGGTGGTTATTTTTTTGAATAAAAATGGTTTTAAAATAAACAGTTTGACCTGGCCTATAAATACTTCTATCTGTAAAAATAAATGGTTTAATAATAATTTCATCTTCCTCCTCATTTAGATTACTATCAGTATCTTGTTCGTAGAAATATTGACTGCCAAAAAAAGCAGTATCTTTTTTTGTGGTAACTTCAATATTTACATTTTGATAATATTTTGAAGTTTTAAAAGAAGCAAATCCTTTTCTATCCGTACATAAATTCTTGTTGATGCGTGCTGTTTTATTTTTTGGTGCATTTTGTAAATGAATATTTGCGTTTTTTATGGGTTTGCCATTATTTCTATCTACTATTTGAAAATTATAACTATTGTTAAAAGTGTTTTGTACTAAAGTAAGATTGGTTGCTTGCAACACAGCTGTCCCAAAAAGCTGTTTTTCCTTTAAACCAAATTTGTTTGAAGCCACAATTAAATACATGCCATTTTTAAATTCAGGTGTAAATATTTCTGTGGTGTGACTTAAATAATCCTGCTTATTTGTTAGTTTTTTGTACCATTCTTTTTCTTTTTTCAAAGATTTTAAAAAAGTGATTTTTTTAGTTGGGTTGTATATTTTTTGAAATTCTTTAAGTTCTTTTTTAGATATTTTAAAGGCCCTAAAATAGAGGCTTTCTATATTTTTGTATGTTACTAAAACTCTCGTTTTTTGTTGAATTGGAATGTATTTTTCTGTTTTGATAGATAAAGATTGTTCTGTTATTTTATTCTTTAAAACAAAACATTTTTTTGCACCCAAACTTTTAGGATAATTTTTAAGTATTGTATTGCAAATACTTAATGCTTCCTTGTTTTTTGTGATGTTTTCTTTATCAATTGTAGCTTTTAAATAAAATGATTGTGCAACTTCAAATGCGTACAACCCTACCGATTTGTGGTTTGTATGTATCTGTTGAGTTTTTTGTAAAGTGTTTAAAAATAAACTGTCTTTTTGATTAAAAACCGCATTGTTTTTAACAAACTTCAATCGATCAATATCTATGGCAGCTAGTGCACTTTTATTTTTTTTATTTTGATGAAATTCAATGAGTTTTTGATAAATTTTTAAAGCATTTAATTGAAGCGAGGTACTATCTTTTGAAGCTATTTTTAACTTAGAAAATTCTTTGTAAGATTTTAGAAAATTGGCATCATCAATTTCAAATTTATAACTTGGTTTTGTGATAGACGTTTCTGAGGTCTTATAAAATACTAAAGCATTATTTGCCAAAAAATCGAATAAAGTTGGACTGTAAACTTTAGCATCCTTTTCTAGTTGTAGAATTTCAGAAAACGCACCAATATCTAAAGTGTGCAGTTTTTTATCATTTTGTAAAGAGGCTTTAAAATGAATGTGAATTTCATTAAAAAGTGTTTCTAGATCCCATTTTCTAAAATCGCTAACACTATTTTTACTTTCTATTTTAGTTCTATTGTAAAATTGATATCTATTTTGATTAAAATACTGCCAATATAAATTGGCTAATACGTTTTCTAAAATGTTTTTTGTAGGAAAAGTATTGTTGTTGATTTCTTTTTTAAAATCATTGATAATTTTTAATTGTGGATTTTCTTCAAGAATTAAAGCAAACTTGCTCTTATAAAAAAGCGATTTTATGATTTGTTCGTTATTGTTTTCTGAAGATGCTTTCGTGTAAATAGTATCTACTATTTTTAAAGCAGATTTTGGTAAGTTTTGTACTTCAAGTTTTTCAACTTTGGTCCATAAACCATCGTAATTTTTTTGAGCATTTACAACAGAAGTAAATACAATGGATAGGATTATAAATGTAATTTTATTTTTCATAATAATTTTATTTTATACATACAAAACAACTCTAAATAAAGAATATAAGCAATCTAAATTTAGTAAACGAGTATTTCTTGTAAGTAAAAGCAACTTTTAGTTGAGTTTCGTTCTAAATATAATTAATATTGTAGAGAGCTTTTGTATTTTTACTTTTTTAAAAATTTGATACATGCATATTCATTTTATTGCTATTGGTGGAAGCGCAATGCACAATCTTGCTATAGCTTTACACCAAAAAGGATACCAAGTTGCTGGAAGTGATGATACCATTCACGATCCTTCTAAATCTAGATTAGAAAAATATGGTTTACTGCCTAAAGAATTTGGTTGGTTTCCAGAGAAAATCAACGCTAATATAGATGTTGTTATTTTAGGAATGCATGCTAAAAACGACAATCCTGAATTATTAAAAGCACAAGAATTAGGATTGAAGATTTACTCATATCCAGAATTTTTATACGAACAATCTAAAGACAAAACCAGAGTTGTTATTGGGGGCTCTCATGGAAAAACAACTATAACTTCTATGATTTTACACGTGCTAAATTATCACGAAAAAGAAGTAGATTATATGGTTGGTGCTCAATTAGATGGTTTTGAAACCATGGTGCATTTAACCCAAGAAAATGAATTTATAGTATTAGAAGGAGATGAATATTTGAGTTCACCTATAGATATGCGTCCTAAATTTCATTTATACAAACCCAACATCGCTTTGTTAAGTGGTATTGCTTGGGATCATATCAATGTTTTTCCAACTTTTGAAAACTACACAGAACAGTTTCGGATTTTTACAGATTCTATGGTAAATGGAGGAAGTATGGTTTATAATGAAGAAGATAAAATTGTAAAAGAAGTAGTGGAATCGTCTACAAATCACATAAAAAAATACCCATACCAAACTCCAGAACATTTTATAGAAAACGGAATTACTTTTTTAGAAACAGCAGAAGGAGATTTGCCTTTAGAAATTTTTGGGAATCATAATTTACAAAACTTAGCTGGTGCAAAATGGATTTGTCAACATATGGGTATAGATGAAGATGATTTTTATGAGGCGATAGCTAGTTTTAAAGGAGCAAGTAAACGTTTAGAGAAAATTGCAGAAAATTCATCAACCGTTATTTTTAAAGATTTTGCACACAGTCCTAGTAAAGTAGCAGCTACAGCAAAAGCAGTTAAAGAGCAATATAAAAAAAGAGATGTACTTGCATGTTTAGAGTTGCATACCTATTCTAGCTTAAACGCTGAGTTTTTAGTAGAGTATAAAGGTGTACTGGATTTTGCTGATAAAGCTGTTGTTTTTTACTCGCCACACGCTGTTAAAATTAAACAGTTAGAAGAAGTTACTAAAGAACAAATTGCACAAGCTTTTGAAAGAGAAGACTTAATAATTTACACGAATCCAGAAGAATTTAAAAAATTTCTATTCAATTTAGAGTTAGAAAATAAAGCAGTAGTACTAATGAGTTCTGGTAATTATGGTGGTTTAAATTTTGAGGAGGTTAAGAGTTTGGTTTAGATTTTTTTAACCCTAATTGTATCAGTTTTTCTTGTTGCCATTTTTTATCGGAAACTCTTTTTAGTAACCATGTTCTATAATCTTTATCTAAAAAAGATTTTTTTATAATAGAAAGTCTTTTTTGTAGAAACAGTTTTGTTTTTGTATTCTTTTCAGTTTTTTTACTTTTTACAGGGTTTTCTAAATGATTTAAAAATACAGAAATATATTTTTCTGATTCTTCTGTTTTGTTGTAATTCAAAGAGTTAATTTCTCCAAATGTAGTATAGCATATTGCTAAAAAATTGTTTAAGGGTTCTCTTAAAGTTTCAAAACCTGAAAAAGCATTTTTTGCTATTGTTTTTTTTGATAATAAAAAAACATCATAGGCATTTCTTAGGGCAATATTTTTATAATGCAAACCATCATCATTTATCTGTTTCGCTATTATAGATAAAGATAATTGATTGTCAAAACTCATTACTTGAACACCATTATTATTTTGAACTGTTTTTTTTACAACCTCATAATTAAATTCTTTTGCATATTTTTCAATCAATAACTCCTTATGTATTTCTACTGCAGCAATTCTATTTTCTTTTTGCAACCTATCATAATGCTTAAATTGAGGGAAGCTATAATCATCTTTACTAACCCTATTATAACCATGAAACCCAAACAATTCAATAGTTTGTAAATAATCTTTTTTTGATACGATAAAATCAATATCACCCACCATTCTCTCTGCAATATCATCATACAAACCTTCTAGTAAATTACCTGTACCTTTTAAGAAAATAGGGGAGATGTTGTTTTCTAATAAAAGAGCATTAATTTCTTTGGCTTGCCCAATTATTTGCTCATTTCTTTCACGATTTAAATTAGTAATATGCTTCATATATTCCACCAAATCATTTGGTAAAAATGATAAGAAATTAGCTTTTTTAAGATTGCAATAAAGCGTAGGAAAAACATAATGTTCTGTACTTAGTTTCACAACTGCTTCCCAATCTATATTTTCAGACTTTAATTCGTTTTCAACAATGATTTTATTGTGTTCTTCATGATTTATTGTCAAACATTTACCTACAAAAAAAAGCGTTTCCTTATAAGTCATTTTTAAAGATTTTTGAAACAGTATCAATCATTTTTTTATTGTTAGAATACGTAATTTGATAGCAGTTTATTTGATCAAACCATTCTAAAAACTTTTCTGCATTTTCTTTTAGAGGAGATAGCCAAGAATCTGGAACTAATTCTTGAAAGGCTTCTATTTTTGAAATTTTACCAACTTGTAAATCACTCTCTTTTTGGTATTTGATAAAAACCAAATCATTACAAGGTAAATGAGCATTAAAATTAGTGTTGTTAGGTTTTAAATATCGTACAATTTTATTCAATCTTTTAAAGTGATATTCAGCAGTATTTTCTAATTCAGGGTAGAGTGAAAGCAAAGTTTCGATACTATTTTTTTTAATAGAAATAGATGCAGGAAAACTATACACATGTATGTTTTTAGTATCAATTGGCACAAAATCATCTGCTAAACAGGTGAAACCATTGGCCTGTAATAATGCCAAAGAGGTACTTTTTCCATTACCAGAATCACCTAAAAATAAAATGGTTTTCTCTTGGTTAGAAACGGCAGAAGCATGAAAAACACCCATCCATTCATTTTCTTTTTTCTGATGGATTTTTTGAATTAACTCCATAGAAAATTTTCCTTGAAAAAAATGAATTTCTTTTTTACTCCAAGCACCAATAAAATTTTTGTCTACATAGAAAAAAACATATTTATTGTTTAAAAAAACTATAAATTCATGAGCAATATTTTGAGGATTTTTTACCTCTAAATGCGCAAATTTTGGATGAACTAAATACAACTCGTATTCTGATGAAAAAGCTACTTTAAATACTAAATTATTTAATTTATAATATTTTGTAAACTCAAAGTTATTAGGTTTTTCAATATCTCTATAATCATTTACAAAGCTTGTTTTTTTAGTAGATTTCGGAGCATAAATTTTCTTTTCTAAGTCTAATATAAAGTCTATAGCTTTACCCACAGGAACATCTAACTTTTTAGATAAAGCTGCTGCAATATCTTTTACAGAGATTCCTTTGCTCAATCTTTTTAAAATATCTGCTGTGGTATTTTCTAAAACAAGATATTCATTACTACTCTCAAACCAAGCAATGGTTTTGTCTTCAATTGGTTTATGTAAAAAAGTGGTATTGTATTTCATAAAAAATAAATGTAGGTATTTTTATAGTTTTATAAAACAAAAACGTCTCGAAAATATTCGAGACGTTTTTAATACTTTTTATTCTGTTTTAAAATCCTGTTCCAGGTGCTTCTGGACTTTGCGCTTGCGCTTTTTTCGGATTTAAAATCATATAAGTTCCAAGTGCAGTTAATGCAGCATAATTACCATAGCTACCAATTTTCTTTATCGCATCTTTTCTTGAAATCTCTTCGTTTCTTTGTGTATTATCTATATTTTTTTTCATGATTTGTATCGTTTTAAGATTATTGGCTTATTCTAAAATTATTTTCTTACTCAACGTTCCTGCATCATTTTTTAATTGAACAATATAAATACCTGATGCTAAATTTGGTAAAGAAATGTTTTCAGGACCATTAGCTGTAAACGATTTAGCCAAAACTTGTTTTCCTAGAATGTTGAAAATTTTCACAGAAACTTCTCCACTTTGTAAACCTGCAATTTTAATATTTGTATTATCTGTTTTAAAAATGCTAACACTATTCAAAATTTCTGAAGGTGTACTTAAGACTTTAGAAGCAGTATGCATGTAAAAACGACCAATGCCTTCTAACTTTTCAGAAAGTACTACTTTATAACTGGCATTTTCTTCATTTAGTTTTGTAAATATATTGTTTTGTCTGTCTTCTAAATACACATTTAATCCATCAGGAATATTTAAAGCTTCTGCTGTAAAAGTAATTTCTTTTCCAGAAGGAGCAATTACACCAATTGGAATTACCATATTTTCTAGATTAGAGGTTGGTAATGCTTGTCTCATAAAATCTACTCCTTGACTATCATTTACTAAATGAGAGTAAACACTAAATGCTGTTGAAACACCAGTAAAAGTACCTATATCAAACCTAGGATCTAAACCTTTTGATTTACCTTCTTGGTAAATGATTTTAGTAGATGTATGAGCAGTTCCATCTGTCATTCCTAAACTAATAGCCATCTCGGAAGTACCTTTGTATAAAGTTACACCAGTTTGAGCACTTAACTTAGAGGCGTCAATTGTAAAATTATCAGCAGAAGAATTATCAGCATTTACAAAGAACCCTTGTCCTGGATGGATGTAATCTGTACCTGATAAAGCAGTGTATGCAGATCCGTCCCAAACATAAACCATTTCGTGGGTATCAGTTAAGTTTGCAGCGTTATCAGAAATTAAATCGCTCACTAAAATATAAGAAGTATAAGGATTTCCTTTTAAGTTCCAATTATTCAAATTTTGATCTATGCTGCTTGTTAAATTGTCTGTTTTTATTGTTCCTGAAAAACTGATGTAAGCATTGGTAGTTGCATCTCTTTTAATAGAATAACCTTGTGCAGTTGCAAAAGTTCCTGAGTTAGCTGCATCTGTAGCATAAGTCCAATCTCCATCAGCATCAACACCATTAGAATAGGTGCTAATTGCAATATTTGTTCCTGAACCTGTTGTATCATCGATATCATTATCTGCAATCCAAGTTCCATCATACATGGCTCCAACAACAGGGCTTGATAATAAATGCCAATTGGTGTCATTTGCTGTTACTTGATAAGTTACGTTACCAGATGAAGTACCATTTACAATAAGTGAATTTCCAGAGTTTATAGTTAAACTTCCACCAGAAGCAATACCTAAATCATTTATTTCAGTATTAGCAGACAATGTAAGAGCGTCATAAATGTATGCATCTTTTGTACCTGTTGTAGCATCTAAAGCTACAGAGTTTATCCAGTTACCTCCATTATAAACCAAATATTCTAATTCTCCAGGTGTACCATCGTTAGCTGAACCAGAAATAAAAGTATTTGTAAATATATTTCTATAATCTTTTGAAGAACCAACTCCTGTTAAGGTGTCATCAATTAAAGTACCATCATCTGTATCTGCAGTTCCTCCAACTTTTAAAGCCCATCTTCTACCTGAACCAAAGAATAGGTTGGTGTTTCCACTATTAAAATTAACAGAAACTGGCAATGTAATACCAAATGCAGTATTATAATCAGCTCTATTAGAACCTCGAGAAATAATAATAAAACCAAACGCAGGTATTGTAAGGTCTAAGGATGTATTCGATTCATCTGTACCAAAATCATATACATATTCAACGGTTCCACCAGAAGACATTCTGATAAGTTTACTTGTTGAAAGACTCACACTTTCTGATGAGTTATTGAATAATTCTAAATAATCATTATTAAAACCGACATCAGAATCTAAGACTTCTGTAATAAATACATTGCCTGCAGTTGGCATAGGAGGTATTTCATCATCAATTATTGTTGTAGTATGTGTGGCTTGTGATATTACTAAACCAGTAACAGCGCTTGTTTCTGTAATTGTAAAAATAATCGTTTCATCATCTGTATCTGCATCATCATTAATACTAAATGTTAAATTATCTGTTGTATTTCCTGTAAATGAAAAAGATGTAGGTGATGTGAAAGTATAATCTCCAACTTCTGCAGTACCTCCTGTAACTGTTATATCTATATCTATTTGTGTACCTGAGTAATTAGATACTGAAATTGGGATGTTTGCACTTGTAAAGGTAGCATCCGTTTCATTTTCTGAGCTTGTAGCAGAGTCAAACCCAATATTAGGGGGTGTTTCATCATCAGAAACTGTAACTGTATGTGTACTTTCAGAAATAATTAAACCAGTTACAGCACTTGTTTCTGTTAGTGTTAATATTATAGTTTCGTCATCAAAGTCGTTAGTGTCTGGGTTGATGTCTAAAGAAATATTTTGAGTACCATCTGAAGTAAAAGAAAGGGTTGTTGTATTTAAAGTAAAATCTGCAGGCTCAGCAGTTCCAGAGCTTGCAATACTTACATCTATTTGATTTCCATCGTGGTTTGTTACAGAAACAGGAATTGAAACATTGAATGTAGTATTTGTTTCTGTTTCAGTACTTGTTGCTGTGTCAAAACCAATTATTGGATCTGTAGGTGCTGTACCTTGCACTAAAATATCATCTAATCTATGATATTCTGTACCAGAATTATTATTCATGGTAACTCTTAGTTCTAAAGTAGCACCACTTAATCCAGTTTGAGAAACAGTAGCACTTGTGAAATCATCATTTAATGTGCCATTTGTGGCTGCTGCTGTCCAAGCACCACCATCTATTCTATATTCTGTGTTAAAAATATCAGCAGCTTCCATAGTTCCTGATTCTGCAGCAGATAAACTAAAGGAAACCCCTGTAAAACCATTAATGTTTATTGATGGTGAAAGCCAAATTGAATTTCCATCAATATCTCTTGCTTCAAAAACTTCTGCAGTAACTTTAAACCAGTCAGAAGTTGCTGATAAATCTGCAGCAGATATATCAATTGTCCAATCTACACCAGTTAAATCTGTAGTTGGTGTTGGTCCTACAGCTCCTTTATCGTTTTGATCAGAAAAATTCTCTGAATAAATTGTGGTTTGAGCACCTAAGTTAATTGAAAAAATTGTAAAAAATAAAAGTGTTACAATTTTAAATAAGTTTTTTTTTTTCATATTTAATTGATTTTAATCTGTTAAAGATACAAATAAATATAAAAGATAAAAGTTCAAAAAGCTTATTAACAATAAGATAATATAAGGTTCACTTCACCTTAACAAAAAAATAATTTGATAAAAAAAGTAAGGGTTTTTTCTGAAAACACTTATTTTGTTATAGAAAGAATTTCTTTAAAAAGAAAAATCACTTCGTTTTTTGCTTCCTCAGAATTAATATTTTGATATGTATTAACCACAAGATTATCAAAACTGGTACATTTTTCTCTAAGGTTTTTTTCTGAAGAAATAAACTTATATCCTCTTTCTGTTTTTTCGATAGAGATGTTTTTTCCTAAAGGAATTCTAACTTCACAAGATTCAGTTTTACTATAAATATAATTCTCACTCCAATTTGCATACCATTTATGTTTGTATTTGTTTTCTACTTGAAATATTTCTGTAATTCTATTTAAAATTTCCCCTACACTTTCTTTAATACCTGAGTTATATTTATTTGAATTATCTATAACGTTACTATTAGAGTTTGTATTACCATATTGCTTTAAAATCTCCTGAAATTTTCTTGTAACGGTTGTTAAGTTTTTACTTAACCCCATGCTGTAAGAATCTCTTTTTTTTGCAGATGAGCCAGAAGGTTTTAAACAAGAACCAGAAATACATTTAAAATTTAATGTTTCAGCACTATTATTTTTGGGTTCTATAATGATATCAGAAATTTTTGCGTGGTAAGAGCCAAATTTATCAAAACAAATTATTTCTTTAGATTTATAATCTATAGCCCAAAGTGTTTGAAATTCATTATATAAATTAAATTGTTGGTTAATATATGTTAAGTTGTTAAATATTAGTTCTTTGTCTTGTGCATGATTTTTTGTCGGTAAAAAATATGTTGCAAATACAATTAGTAGTATTAATTTCTTCATCTTTAAAATTTAAAATTGTTAAAAAGGTATTACTAAAATATAAAAATTAGTTTTTGCGCCAAAAAAACGGAGTAAATAAAATTAAAACTGTAAATAACTCTAATCTACCAATTAACATTAAAAAAGAGCAAAACCATTTTGCAGTATCTGTTAAATGGTTAAAATTATCTACAGGACTTACAGAGCCAATTGCTGGTCCAATATTACCTAAAGAAGAGGCTGCTGCACCTAATGCAGACATAAAATCTAACCCAAATAAAGTTAAAACAACTGAGGACATTATAAAAATTAGCATGTAAATAATAAAAAACGATATAATATTAAAAACGATATTTTTATTTACGGTTTGTCCATCATACCTCACAGGTATAATTGCATTTGGGTGTAAGGCTTTTTTAAATTCTAAAAAACTATTTTTTAGCATTACTATATGTCTAACTACTTTTACGCCACCACTTGTAGAGCCAGCAGAACCCCCAGTAAAAAATAAAGCAAAGAAAATACCTGTAGCAAAGAAATTCCACATGGTAAAATCTGCAGACACAAAACCAGTTGTAGTAACTACAGAAGTAACCATAAATAAAGAGTGTCTGATGGCACTTTCTGTTTCTCCTAACACTTTTGGATGTGCTAAAACGCTCTCTAAATTAGGGTCTTGAAAGAAGATAATAATAATTGTTATAATAGTTGAAATACTTAAAATTCCAAATAGATAATATTTAAACTCTTCACTTTTAAACACTTTTTGAACTTTACCTTTTAACGCAAAATAAGTAAGTACAAAGTTGGTACCTGCAATAAACATAAATGCAATAATTATGTATTGTATTAAAGGTTTACCATTGTAAAAAGCGATGCTATCACCTTTGGTAGAAAAACCACCAGTACTCATGGTTGCCATTGCATGATTGATGGCGTCAAACCAATTCATACCCGCAAATTTTAACAATAGAAACTCTAATAAAGTAAGTAAAACGTATATTAAATAGAGCCTTTTAGCTGTATCGGTAATTCTAGGATGTAATTTATCAGCAGATGGTCCTGGTGCTTCTGCCATAAAAAGTTGCATACCACCAATACCTAAAAGCGGTAAAATGGCTATGGTTAAAACAATAATCCCCATTCCACCAATCCAATGTGTTGCGCTTCGCCAAAATAAAATCCCTTTTGGCATATTGTCTATGTCTGTTAAAATAGAAGAACCTGTGGTAGAATAACCAGAAATGGTTTCAAAAAATGCATTCGTAAAACTAGGGATTGCACCAGAAAGTAAATAAGGCAACATTCCTGTAAATGATAATGTTAGCCATCCTAGGGTTACAATTAAATATCCTTCTTTTTTTTGAATGTTTGTACTTGTAGGTTTGTTTGCAAAGTAGAGAATAATACCAATAAAAACAGTAATAATTCCAGCATTTAAAATACCCCATTTTTCGGGTTCATCATTAAAAATACTAAATGGTACAGCTAAAAACATAAACAAACCATTTAAGATGGCTGTAATGCCTAAAAACCTATAAATTATTTTTGTGTTTATAGTGCCCATTTTATCTAAAGAGGCTTTCTACTGTTTCTATAGCTTCTGGTAAACAAAACACAATTACTTTGTCTCCGTCTTGTATTTGCATTCCTCCAAAAGACATTAATGGTTCTCCATTTCTAATAATACCTCCAAAAACAGCTTCTCTTGGTACGTTTAAATCTCGAATAGGTTTTTTAGTAACTTTTGCATTGGGTCTTACCTCAAACTCAAAAACTTCTGCATCTATATTGTGTAAGTTTGCTAAAGCTAATATTTCTCCTTTTCTAATATGTCTAAAAATATTGCTCGCGGCAATTAGTTTTTTGTTAATAAGAGATTCTATACCGATTGTTTGAGAAATATCGATATAGTCCATATTTTCTACAAGTGCAATGGTTTTTTTTACGCCTTTAGACTTGGCCACCAAACAAGACATAATGTTGGTTTCTGAGTTGTTGGTAACCGCAATAAAAGCGTCTGTTTCTCTAATATTTTCTTCTTCTAAAAGTTCTAGGTTTCTACCATCACCATTAATAACCAAAACATTGTCTAAACTTTCTGCTAAATTTTCTGCTTTTTCTTTATTTTTTTCAATTAATTTAACTCTAAAATTATCTTCACAAAGATTTCTTGCTGTTTTTTCGCCAATACTACTACCGCCTAAAATAATTACATTTTTAATATTAAACTGTTTTTTTCCAATGATAGGATACAAATCCTTCATACTATAATTGGGTACAGAAAAATATACTTGGTCATTTAACTGATAGGTTACATCACCTCTAGGAATAATAGTTTGAGCAACATTATCTCTCTTGATGGCAATAGTAATAAAATCTATATTTCTAAACTTTTGTTTTGCCTCTTTTACAGTTAAATCTACTAAAGGAGATTTGTAGGTTAGGGAAGTACCCATTACATTAAAAGTTCCACTTTCAAAAGCAACAGTATCGTTAAATGAAGATTGATTTAAAAGCATCTTTATTTCATTTGCTGCCAGTTCTTGAGGAGAAATCATAAAGTCTAAACCAAATTTTTTAAAGTCTACTTCACACTCATTTAAAAACTCTGGATTGTCTATTCTCGCAATTGTTTTTTTAGCTCCTAAAGATTTACCAATTACAGAAATAGTAAAATTGGTATTCTGACTTTCTGTAACAGCAATTAAAAGATCTGCAGAGTCTACACCAAGTTCTTTTAATAATTTTATAGAAGTAGCATCTCCTTTTTGAGTAATTACATCTAAATGATTATTGATGTAATTTAGTTTGTCGCCATCAAAATCTATAATATATGTATCTTGAGACTCGTAAGAAAGCAGTTTTGCTAAATGAAAACCAACGTCTCCAGCACCAGCAATAATAATCTTCATATTTTAAATATAGAATATTTACTGCAAAGATATAAAGAGTTAAGGAGCTTTAATAAAAAAAAGCAAATTTATGCAATAACTTACTTTTTTGTATTTTTAAAAAATGAAGGAAAAAGAAAAATTTACTATTAAATCTTGGGCTTTAGATGATAGGCCTAGAGAAAAGTTATTAGCAAAAGGCAAAGTAGCTTTGTCTGATGCAGAATTGATTGCTATTTTAATTGGTTCTGGAAATAGAAACGAGAGTGCAGTTGCACTGTCTAAAAGGATTTTAAAGTCTGTAAACAGTAATATTAATGAGTTGGCAAAGTTATCTGTAGAAAATTTAACTACATTTAAAGGTATTGGAGAGGCAAAAGCAATTGCCATAATTACAGCTTTAGAATTGGGTAAAAGAAGGCAGTTAGAAATAGCATTAGAAAGACCAAAAATTGCCAGCAGTAAAAATGTAGCAGAGGTAATGCAACCCATTATTGGCGATTTAGAACATGAAGAGTTTTGGGTGATTTTTTTAAGTAATTCTAATAAAGTTTTAGCTAAAAATCAAGTTAGTAAAGGTGGCTTAACAGCAACCATTGTAGATGTTAGATTGTTGTTTAAAAGAGCCTTAGAATTAGCTTCTGTAGCCATTATTGTTTGTCATAATCATCCTTCAGGAAAACTACAGCCAAGTACAGCAGATAAAAATTTAACAGAAAAAATAAAACAAGCTGGCACTACTTTAGATATTAAACTTCTAGATCATTTAATAATTACCGAAAAAGCGTATTTTAGCTTTGCAGATGAAGGGATTCTTTAATAATTATTAAAATACTAACCTGCAATTTATAGAATGATATTAGTTTACACACATAAAATTACACCCAGAGTTCGTTATATATTTAAACATATTTTAACTAGAACATTACAAATACCTGTTAGTTTTACCACTAAAGTGGATGAATTTGTGGCCCACAATGGTCCAAAGTTAACCTACACAAAATCACCTTTAAGTAATGAGTTTTTTATAAAAAGTAACGACTTGTTATTTGAACAAGGTGTAAACGATTTAGAAATAAATGTACAAAACTGGGAAGATGTACCTTGTTTTTTTGCAACAGGAAATAAGTCTGCCATTCCTTTTGATATTTTTGCGGCTAGTTTTTACTTAATTTCTAGATACGAAGAATATTTACCTCATGTGAAAGATAAGCATGGTCGCTTTACTGCAGAAGAAAGCTTAGCATACAATAATAATTTTTTAGAAAAGCCAGTTGTAGATATTTGGGCTTATAAATTATTAAAAGCATTAAGAGAAAAGTTTCCAGACTATGAAGTTGAAAATAGAAAATATACCTTTATTTCTACGATTGATATAGACAATGCGTTTGCATATAAGCATAAAAGTTTAATACGTACAACAGGTGCTTTTTTAAACGATTTTTTTAAATTACGATTGCTTAGTGTTTGGTACAGGTTCGCAGTTTTAGTAAATATTAAAAAAGATCCTTTCGATAATTTTGATACCATTTTAAATATAAAAAAAAATAAAAAAGTTCGTACTATTTTCTTTTGCTCTGTGGGTAATTATACCACTTTTGACACCAATGTTTCTGCCGCTAAAAACAAATACAAGCTACTGATAAAAGATTTGGTAGATTA
>NZ_CBFHJT010000004.1:1426-4355 GCF_965656025.1 Polaribacter sp. | reverse complement strand
GGTTTACATCCTTCCTATTTTACGATGCAGAATGCACCACTTTTAAAAAAAGAAAAAAAAAGATTAGAAGGTATTACGAATATGCCAGTAACTAGATCTAGACAACATTATTTACGCTTTAACCTGCCAGAAACTTATCAACAATTAATAGATTTAGAAATCGAAGAAGATTATTCTATGGGCTATGCAAGTACTGTAGGTTTTAGGGCAAGTACCTGTACGCCTTTTTATTTTTATGATTTAGATTTCGAGATTCAAACGCCATTAAAAGTGCTTCCTTTTGCATTAATGGATACTACTTTAAACGATTATTTAAAAATTACTCCCAAACAATCTTTAGGTAGAATAAGAGATTTAAAAAACCAAGTAAAAGCAGTAAACGGAACTTTTATTACCCTGTTTCATAACGAAAGCTTAAGCGATCACATGCGCTGGAAAGGGTGGAAACGACTGTACGATTCTATGGTAAAAATTGCAACGCTTTAAGATGATACATTACGTAAAAAGAAAAGATTTAGATACAGAAAAATACAATTACTGTATAGAAAATTCGCTTCAATCTCGAGTTTATGCCTTTTCTTGGTATTTAGATGTGGTTGCAGATCACTGGGATGTACTAGTTTTAGAGGAGTATAAAGCAGTTATGCCCATTCCTTGGAAAAAAAAATATGGAATTAAGTATGTAACACAACCTTATTTTTGTCAGCAATTGGGTGTTTTCTCTATAGATACTATTTCTAAAAATCAACAGGAAATTTTCTTAAAACACATCCCCAAAAAATATCTTAAAGTCACATTAAGCTTAAATTCAAAAAATATCTTAATATCTAATAATTTAAACAGGCTAAATTATTTTTTAAAAATACCAGAGGATTATAAGCAACTATATAAAAATTTCTCTAAAGGAAGAAAACATGCTATTAAAGTTGGAGAGAAAGAAGCGTTAGAAGTAAAAAACACTACTGCTAATAACCTTTTACGTATACATAAGAAGCATTATAATTTTACCATACCAGAAGATAAATTAATAAAACTAGTAAAAATTGCAAACACTAAAAAAGCTGTTATGGTAAAAGGTGTTTTTAAAGCAGGAGTTTTACTGGGAGGTGCTATTTTTATAGTATCAAATACTAGAATAATATATCTATTTTCGGTATTTACTGAAGAAGGTAGAAAGTTTCAAGCATCTAGTTTTTTAATATCAATAATGTTAAAGGGTAAAGAAAACATTGGTAAAATATTAGATTTCGAAGGTGGAAATTTAGAAAATATAGGTAGATTTTATAGAAGTTTTGGTGCAAAAGAAGAACACTACTCAGTCTTTAAAAGAACTTTTTTGTAAAGCAATTTAAATGCAATTACAGATACAACCCCAGTAAACCACATTAAAATGGCAGAGGTTATTGCCGCACCTTTAATACCATATTTAGGAATTAAATAATAGTTACTAACAATGTTTAAAAGTAGCGCAAAACTTGCAATGTAATAGTTTATATGTGCTTTGCCAATAGAAGACAAAAGATTGCCAAACAATCCTCTAAAAATAAAAATACCGCAAACACCAATTATTAAAATTAAAAATGTTTGTGTGTATTTTGAAAAGTTACTGTCTAAAAGTGCTAAAATGAAATCACCCAAAAAATAGCTTGTTACTACTAATACAATGCTTATCAGTAAAAATAATAACATGTAACTCTTTATATATTTTTTAATGTATGCTTTATCGTATATTTTTTCTGTAAAAGTCACAAAATCTGTCGCCATAAAAACACGAGGTAAAAACAACAAACTAAAAGGAATTAAAGAAATATATCTATAATTGGTTACCATTTCTGTATCTGCTAATAAATAACCAATTAGCAATATATCTATTACAAAAAGTAGTTGTGTAACCACGTTAGATAAACTTGCAAAAAAACCGTACTTCCAAAATGTACTATCTGTAATTGTAAGTTTATTTTTAAGTTTAAAATTGATGCCTATTTTTTTTATAAATAAAACAGCAGTTAGGGTAGGGGTAATAAGTAGTGCAACTGCATAACCAAGTTCTTTAAAATAATAACTTAGTATTAAAACAGATATTAATAGCAGTATACTTTGTGTTATTTCTGTAAAAGCAAATTTTTTATTCTCATGATTTAATCTTAATTGTGCTTTTATAATTTCTAACAAAAAAGAAGGAATGATTATAAAAGACAAAACAATTAAATAAGTTCTGGTGTTTTTAAATTGAAAATCAATAAAAAAAGATATCAAACAAATGCAAGCAATTAAGAGTAAAGAAACCCAAATACCTTTTTTAAAAACGTATAAAAATAAGCTGTTTTTTTCTGCTTTTGTTTTTAGCAAAGCACCATATCTTATAAAACTTTGGTGCAAGCCTAAACCACTTATAGGTATTATAAAAACAATGATGTTGTAGGCAAAAAGTACAACCCCTAATTCTTTATTAGGTATTAATTTTAAAGCAAACCAAGCCGCTAAAAAAGAAAAAATACGTGCAAAAATAGTCGCGAAAAAAACATAACTCCCTTTTCTGCTTAAAAAATTTGAAATATATGAAACAATTAAATTCAAGCTAAGTATTTAGAGATTTGTAGTAAAGATTAGAAAATTTGTTAGAAACCACCTCTTTACTAAATTGTTGTTTTACAAAACTATGCATTTTATGTGTGTCTAAATTGGTAAATGTAGTTTGGTGTTTTATAATTTCTTCTAATAATAAAGTTTCATTTTTAATAGGAATAACCTTACAATATTTGTTAGCTGTTAAAGTAGTTGCAATACCGGTATGGCTTGTAATTACTGGTGTGCCACAAGCAATTGCTTCTGGAATCACAATTCCAAAAGTTTCGTAATTACTAAAAGAAATACATAGGGTTGCTTTTTGTAAATAATTTACCAACTCTTTTTGACTTACGTGATTTAT
>NZ_CBFHJT010000004.1:0-1328 GCF_965656025.1 Polaribacter sp. | reverse complement strand
TTTCGTAATTACTAAAAGAAATACATAGGGTTGCTTTTTGTAAATAATTTACCAACTCTTTTTGACTTACGTGATTTATAAAATGAATTTTAGCTTTTTTAAAATTCAAATTATGTATAAATTCTTTGTATTGATGGCCATTATTACCAATAAAATGCCATTCAAAATAAGAAAGTTCTTCTTCTAAAAGTTTTGCTACACGTAACATCCCTTTGATATTTTTATGAGCGTCTTTTAAACTCGAAACATGAACAATTTTTAGAATACCATCTTCTTTTTTCCTTGGGAAAAATAAACTAGTATCTACAACATTTGGTACCGTTTTATAAGTACCTTCAAAACCCGAATCTTTTAAATGATTTTCTAAAAAATCACTAACAGGGCAAATAAAAGCAGCATTTTTTACTACGTTTTTAGCAATGATTTTTTTAAAATAACTAAGATTATTATTTGCTGATTTTAAATATGCTGTGTGATGTTCTGAAACTATATAAGGTTTATTGTATTTTTTTGAGGTATGTTTTGCTAAAAGTCCAAAAGGATGTATTTCGTTTAAATGAATTACATCAAAAAAACCAATTTTATTAAGTATTTGTTGATAGGCTTTCCAAAAACATTTTAGCTTAGAAAGTGTGTTTTTTTGAGGTTGTATATACCCAATATGCGTGGTTATGTTTTTTTCTTCTTTGGTAATTATTTCTATTTTTTCGGTGCAATTTTTATCAGTAATTAAATGTATTACAGAAACTTTATGCTGTATAGCAACTGTTTGCGCATGTCTCTCTATAAAATCTCCATTTGTTGGTAAAACCCTAGAAGGATACCAACCACAAATAAACAATACATGAAGTTTTTTGTCAATCAACCTAAAATATATTTATAACAAATATAACAACTTAATTTGCGAATTATTATTTATAATTTTTACATTTAGCAAATGAAAATAGAACATGTATTCTTTGATTTAGACCATACTTTATGGGATTTTGAAAAAAACTCTGAATTAACTTTCCATAAAATCTTTGCGAGCAATAATATAAAATTAAAAATAGACCATTTTTTAGAAGTTTACAAACCTCTAAATTTAAAATTCTGGAAGCTCTACAGAGAAGAAAAAGTATCTAAGGAAGAATTAAGGTATGCGAGACTAAAAAACACATTTGATGCTGTAAATTATTCGGTTTCTGACGCTTTAATTGATAAAATGGCTATAGAGTATATAGATAATTTATCTACTTTTAATCATCTTTTTGATGGCACATTTGAGCTATTAGATTATTTAAAAGAAAAATATACTTTACATATTATCACCAATGGTTTCCAAGAAA
>NZ_CBFHJT010000003.1:75033-81752 GCF_965656025.1 Polaribacter sp. | reverse complement strand
TACCTCAAAAACCTCTGTCTTTTATGTTGTTCCGCTTTCCCTCCAAAGTTTAGCGTTTTAATATTCTAAATGTACTTGCATTTTAAAGCTTGTCTTTTCGCACACTCAAACACAACTATAAAAAGCAATCTCTGCTATTGTTTTCATAAAACACAAAACTCCCCAAAGCTATATTTACATAATGCGCAGTTATACTGCTCTTTCGTAAACTACAGGCACTATAACGCCATTATGTAAAATAGCCACACATCCAACGCGCACATAGGATATTAATAATAATATTTAGATATTTTAATAACAATTCGTCTTTGTTGCATTGTTTTTATAAGTGCTTTTGGCAACTTTAAATGAAGGGTAGGTACTATCTAATTAAACCAAGAAAATCAAAGAAAATTTATAAAGCACATATAAAATCAAAAAAAGCCAATAAGAGTAAAACTTTTTATTTGTGAAGAAAATAAGTAGTAACCGTTTTCACTAAAAGTAAATGCATTTAGAGTAAATTGGAGTAGTTATTTAATAGGGTAATTAATTCATTAAAATAACAAATAGTAGGCATTCACTTTTAATAAAACCTCAATAAAATTAGAAAGCACAAATAAAAAGTCTTTACACTTATTCTCGCTTCTGCCCACGCACTAGGTACTACGTCTTTTATATTTTATAATCTAGTTAAAAGAAACCCACATCGTAGAGAGGTGGGTAAAAAATTGCTATGAAAGGTCATTAATATGACCCTTGAAAAAGAAATTAAATATAAACAAAAAAAATCATTCAATCGCCATTGGGCTAACATTTTAAAAGAATGATAAACTCCGCGCTTAAAACCAGCCTCTGTTTCTCAGTCTTTTAAAACGATATAACACCACTTTTTCCTTATCTCATTCAACTGCACAAAAATCCTGCTAAATTCATTTAGTTTCTTTATCAAAATTCTTTGTTTGTTTCATTTCGCTAAGTAAAAAGAGGTAAAAGAAAGTAAAAGATATTGATAGTGTCTATTGTTGAAGCAAAAAACATTAGTTTTAATTATATTAGTATAAAATCCGTAACAAATCCGTACCAAATCCAATGTTGAATATTAATTTTAAATATAAATAGTAGTAATGGGAAAAATATCTCAAGGAATTTTAGGAGGATTATCGGGTAAAGTAGGAAACGTTATCGGTGGTAGTTGGAAAGGAATTGATTATTTAAGAATCAAACCTTCAAGTGTTGCGAATCCAAGAACAGAAGGGCAAGTAAATCAAAGAAACAAGTTTAGTGCAACAATTGAGTTTTTACAACCGAATAAGGCTTTCTTAAATCTAGGTTATAAAGGTTTTGCATATAAAAAGACAGCTTTTAATGCTGCAATGTCTTATGTTTTAAAAAATGCAATTACAGGTACTGCACCAAATTTTACAGTTGATTATTCATTGGCTTTGTTGAGTAGAGGAAATTTGTCAAATGTCGTAAATGGCGCTTTTGATATTTCAATTCCAGAACAAGTTACTTTTACTTGGAATGATAATTCAGTAGATAGTAATGCTAATACAACAGATAAAGCGATGTTATTAGTTTATAACCCAAGTAAAAAAGAATCAATTTCCATTCTTAATGGTTCAGATAGATCAATTGGTTCAGATGTAGTTTCTATACCTATATCTTATGCAGGGGATACATTAGAGTTATTTATGGCTTTTGTTTCTTCTGACGGTAAAGAAGTATCTAATAGTGTGTATTTAGGTTCTGGTACGGCAGCTCCATAATTTTATTTATGGTAATAAAATACATATTGTAAACCGTTGTAATTTATTATGACGGTTTTTTTTATTAGCACCCTATTTAGCACCCTAAAAACAAAAAACCCTATAAACATTGAGTTTACAGGGTTTTTAAGTGGTACCTCCAGGAATCGAACCAGGGACACAAGGATTTTCAGTCCTTTGCTCTACCAACTGAGCTAAGGTACCATTGCCTTAGCGGATGCAAATATAAAATGTTTTTTTACATCTGCTAAAGAAAATTAAAAAAAAATGTAATCTTTTTTAATTTTTATCTAAATTTGAACAATGAATCTAATAATAGATATAGGTAATACAAGAGTTAAAGCTGCTGTTTTTAAAGAAGATAAGCAATTAGAATTATTGATTTTTGATAAGAAAAATATTATTTCAGAAATTAAAAAAATTATAAAAAAAAAGTCAATTTCACATATAATTATATCTAATGTAGCTTCAATTTCAGAAAAAAAAATACTGCAAATAGAAAAAATGGCTCCAATACTTGTGGTTTCATCAAAATTAAAAGTTCCATTTACTAATTTATATAAGACCCCAAAAACTTTAGGAGTAGATAGAATTGCATTAGTATCTGCTGCTGTAAAACAATTTTCAAACAAAAACGTTTTGGTTATAGATGCTGGTACTTGTATTACATTTGACTTTGTAAATAGTAATTTAGAGTATTTGGGTGGTGCAATTTCTCCGGGAATTCAAATGCGTTATAAAGCATTAGAAAAGTTTACTGCAAACTTACCTTTATTAAATAGTAATAAATTAGATAGTTTTATTGGTAAAAATACAAATGAAAGTATAATTTCTGGGGTTTTAAATGGTGTAACTAAAGAGATTGAAGGTGTAATATCTCAATACAAACAAAAATATTCTGATTTAACAATAGTTTTAACAGGAGGAGACATAAATTTCTTGTCAAAACAATTAAAAAGTAGCATATTTGCCAATCAAAATTTTCTCCTATTAGGATTGAATGAAATATTGAAACTTAACATAAGCAAATGATAAGAAAGATTTTAGTAACCTTATTACTGATTACTTCTACAACTTTATTAGCACAAAGAACAAGTTCTTCACCTTATTCTTTTTTTGGTATTGGTGAAGAATTCAGTCCAAGAACTGTAGAGCAAAATAGTATGGGTGGCATAGGAGTTGCTTTTAACCACTACAAATATTTAAACTTTACAAATCCGGCTGCAAATGCTTTTTTAAGGCAAACAACCTATTCAATTGGAGTTTTAAATAATAATTTAACTGTAAAAACAACAGATACCAAACAAACTTCTAACGGTACTAGTTTAAATTACATAGCATTGGGTTTTCCTATTGGTCAAAAAGCAGGGTTTTCTTTTGGTTTACAGCCAATTTCTTCAGTTGGTTATTCTCTGTCTGATAATAATTTTGAAGCAAATGGAGATTTACAGGCAATCACATTGTATGATGGTAATGGAGGTGTAAACAGAGTTTATGGTAGTTTTGGTATGATGTTAACCAAACAATTCGCATTAGGTATCGAAGCTGATTTTAGTTTTGGAAATGTAGAGAATTCTATTACAAACCAAAGAGCAGATGTAAGTTTAGCAACCAAATACAAAGAAACAAACACAATTAGAGGTGGTTCCGTTTCCTTTGGAGCACAATATATAAAGCCATTAAAAAATAATTTGCATTTAGATGCAGGTGCTACCTTAAAATTAGGTAATAATTTAAATGTAGAGGGTAATGATTATCTATACTCGGTATCAATTGGTGCAAGTGGTGGTGAATCACCAAGAGATACCATTGCTACAAATGTAATTTCTGGTAAATATGTATTACCATTAAAATCTACTCTTGGTGTAGGTATTGGTAAATACAATAAATGGTATGTAGGTTTAGAATACGAGAGTCAAGATGCTTTTGAAACAGAAGGAACACTTAATATTACAAACAATGCTTACAGATACGAAAATTCTAATAGATTCTCTCTTGGTGGCTTCTATCTGCCAAAAATAAACTCTATTTCAAGCTATTGGGACAGAGTAACATACAGAGCAGGTTTGCGTTTCGAAAAGGTAGGTTTATCTATAGATGGTAGTGGCAACTCAACTAATTTTACATCAATAAACGACTTTGGCATGTCTTTTGGTTTAGGTTTACCACTAAAGCAACTGTCTACCGTTAATTTAGGTTTAGAATATGGCAAAAGAGGTACAATATCAAATAATTTAATACAAGAAAATTATTTTAACTTTAGACTTAGTTTATCTTTAAGTGATACTTGGTTTAGGAAAAGAAAAATTGATTAACATATAAAACTATTAAAATGAAGAAAATTACGTTTTTATTAACTGCAATGTTACTTATAGCATCAGTAAAAACAAATGCACAGGTTACAAAAAGAGATTGTGAAATAAAATACAATCTTTTTAATGGTGATTTTAAATCTAAAAAGTATGATGATGCTTACAAAAATTGGATTTTCCTTATGGACAATTGTAAAGATTTGTCGGTAAATATTTATAAATATGGTTCTACAATTGCAGAAGATGTAAGAAAAGACCCGGCTTTGGCAAAAAGAGTTTATGAACAAAGATTACAATATTTTCCAGACGTAGATCCTGCAAAAGTACATAGTGATTACGCTACCTATTTATATGAAAATAAATTGGCTTCAGATGATGAGATTTTTGCAATTTTAGAAAAAGGATATAGCATAAACCCAACAAAAATGGGAGTTAAAAATTTATATATTTATTTTCAAGGAGTTACAGATAGAAATAAAGACACTAACCCGCAAAAAGTATTTGATACTTATGATGATGTTATAGAATCGGTAGGAAAAAAATTAGATGCATATGCTGTAAATATTAAAAAATATAGAGCAGATTCTGTAAATTTAGATAAAAAAGGTTTAAGAAGATTAAGAGCCTATAAAATTAACTCTAAAGCATTAGGTTCAATTGAAGTACAATTTGATAGAATTATAACAGAAATTGCAACTTGTGAACGTTTAGTTCCTTTATATCAAAGAGATTTTGAAGCGAACAAATCAAACTCAGTTTGGTTAAAAAGAGCAGTATCTAGAATGTTTAACAAAGGATGTCAATCAGATCCACTGTTTGAAAAATTAGTGAGAGCCTTTGCAGAAGCATCACCATCTCCAGAAGCATATTCATTTTTAGCTAATGTTTTAGAAGATAATGGCGATTCTGTAGGTGCAACAGCAATGAGAGAAAAGTCATTTAACTTAGAAACAGATCCTTTAAAAAAGGCAAAGTATAAATTAAAGTTTGCTCAATCAGCAAAAGATAGAGGGCAATATAGTAAGGCAAGAAGTTTAGCAAGAGAAGCTTTAAGTTTTGATCCAAACTCGGGTAGAGCATATTTATTTATTGCAACACTTTACCAAGCAAGTGTAAACAATTGTGGTGATAATTTATTTGAAAAAAGAATGGTATATGTAGCTGCTTTAAACATGGCAAGAAAAGCTGCAGCAGTTGACCCAAGTATTTCTTCTAAAGCAAGAAAATATATCAGTATTTACAAACAAAACGTACCGAGTAAAAAAGATATTTTTAATGCAACTGCAACACCAGGAGGTAAGTTTACCATTAAATGTTGGATTGGAGAAACCGTAAGAATACCAAATAAGTAGTTTTTTGATAAGCTATAAAGAAATACTAATAAAAAGCATTACTGTAATTTTTTGTACAGTAATGCTTTTTTCTTGCTCTAATAATTCAGAGGAAGTAAGTGATCTTTTAAAAGAACAAAATTTACCAATAGGTAAAGCTAAAGAAGCATATCATGTGTACAAAGATTCTGGTAAAATAACATCAAAATTAATTACACCATTATTGTTAGATTTTAGCAATAGAAAAAAACATCCTTATAATGAGTTTCCTAAAGGCGTAAAAATTATTAACTTTACAAATAATGAGCAAGACTCTGTTACCATAACTGGTAATTACGCATTAACCTATTCTAAAACAGAAGTTTCAGAAATTAAAGGAAATGTGGTGGTAATAAACCATAAAGATAAATCTAGGTTAGAAACAATACAAATGTTTTGGGATCAGAAAACAAAATATTTTGTATCTGAAAAACCTTTTACTTTGTATAAAGAAAATGATACTATTACAGGGATTGGTTTTGAGTGTAAAGAAGATTTAAGCAAACATCTTGCAAAACAAACAACAATTGTATTAGAAACAAAAGATAATTAAGATGAATAGACTTTGGAAATTTTTTCAGTACGGATATTTAATGGTTGCATTTATTTGTGTAGTAGAAGGTATTGTTCGCTGGAACACAGAAAGAAGTAGGGCTTATCTATTTTTAGGCTTTGCAATTTTTATTACCTTAGTGTTCTTCTTTAAAAGACATTTTAGAAAAAAAGTGCAGAAAAGAAACGAACAAAATCAAAATCAAAACAAATAGTTTATAATTTTCTGAATGGAAATTGAACTCATAATTATATTCCTATCCATTTTACTTTCCGCATTTTTTTCGGGAATGGAAATAGCTTTTGTTTCTGCCAACAAACTTCATATAGAGTTAGAAAAAAAACGGGAAGGTTTTATTCCTAAAATTTTAAATAAAATCACCCAGAAATCATCAAAATTTATTACCACTATGTTAGTAGGTAATAATATATCATTGGTAATTTACAGTTACTATATGGGTAAGTTTTTAATAAGAATTTTACCTTTAGAAAGCTATAATGAGTTTTCTGTTTTACTGCTTCAAACTATAATTTCTACCATAGTTATTTTAATAACTGCAGAATTTTTACCAAAAGCAATCTTTAGAATTTACGCCAATGAAGTTCTTAAAATATTTGCCATACCAGCATATGTGTTTTATATGCTTTTTCATTTCTTTTCAGAATTTATTACTATAATTTCTGACTTTTTTCTGCGTGTTTTTTTTAAAACAAATTCAGACGAACTACAAACG
>NZ_CBFHJT010000003.1:65873-74936 GCF_965656025.1 Polaribacter sp. | reverse complement strand
ACGTAAAAGCCAGAGAAGTAATGGTTCCTAGAACCGAAATTTATGCGGTAGAAATTCACGAAAAAGTAAGTGTTCTAAAAAAAGTTTTTATAGAAACGGGTTTGTCTAAAGTGATTGTGTATAAAAATTCTATGGATGATGTTTTGGGCTATGTAAATGCTTTTGAGCTTTTTAAAAGACCCAAAACCATAAAATCGATTCTTTTACCTGTAGAAATTGTACCAGAATCTATGATGATTAATGATATTTTAAATATGTTGATGAAAAAGCGCAAAAGCGTTGCTGTAGTTGTAGATGAATATGGTGGAACTTCTGGAATGATTACCGTAGAAGATATTGTAGAAGAGTTATTTGGCGAAATAGAAGACGAACATGATTCTCAAGAATTTATAGAAGAAAAAATTAACGAAGATACCTTTAAATTTTCTGCAAGATTAGAAGTAGATTATTTAAATGAAGAGTATGATTTAAACATACCGAAATCAGAAGCTTATGAGACTTTAGGCGGCTTTATTATAGATCATACAGAAAATATACCAGAAGAAAATGAAGTGGTAGAAATTGAAGGTTTCGAAATTAGAATACTCAAAACAAGTAGTGCAAAAATAGACGATGTTACACTAAAAAAACTAGATTTAGAAGACTAAACAAATTGTCTGAAAAAGTAGTAGTTTTAAAACGCTTTCAACTTCTTATTATTTAGTTAAAAATGGGTTGCAATATTAAAACCCAAATCGTATATTCGCCCACTGAAATTAAATAAACAACGTATGGCAATTTTATCGAAAATTAGAGAACGTTCTATGTTCTTAATTATAATAATTGGTTTAGCACTTTTCGCATTTGTATTAGACCCATCTACACTTGGAGATTTTTTTAACTCTACTAAAGTAAATGAAGTGGGAGAAATTAATGGAGAAGCAATTTCTAGACAAGAATTTGCAAATGCTTTAGAGCAATACAAACAACAAACAGGAGGTAGAGTGTCTGAAATGCAAGCTGCAAAAACTGTTTGGGATAATTTGTTAAGAAAAAAGTTATACAAAAATCAGCTAGAAGAAGCTGGTATTTCTGTTGGAGAAAAAGATGTTTGGCAAGAAGTAATTAATGCACCATCTGTAAAAAATAATCCTCAGTTTTTAAACGAAGCTGGTTTGTTTGATGAAGGAAAATTTAAAACTTTCTTAGCAACAACAAAACAAGACAATCCAGATATGTGGACAGCTTGGTCTAACTACATGAGTCAAATTAAAGAAAATACAGAAACGAACGTATATAATAAATTAGTAGCTGCAGGTTTAGGAGCTTCTTTAAAAGAAGGAGAAACAGAATATAACATAGAAAACACAAAATTGAATGCTCAATTTGTGTATGTACCTTATACAAGTATTGCAGATAGTTTGGTTAAAATTAAAAAATCTGAAGTAGAGGCTTATATTAAAGATAATCCTGCTCAATTTAAAACAGAAGCAACTAGAGATATTTCTTATGTAAAGTTTGATATTGTTGCAACTCCTGCAGATGAGCAGGCAATAAAACAAGAAGTTGCTACTTTTATAGATGATTCTTTAGATAGAAATAAACAAACTGTAAAAGGTTTAAAAAGTGCTACCGATTATAAAGAGTTTTTTACGATTAATGGTTCAGATGTTAATTTAGATGAAAGCTTTAAATTTAATGCAGATGTTAACCAAACAGTAGCAAAAGAAATATTTAATGGTAATAAAGGTGATGTTTTTGGTCCTTATAAAGACCAAGGTTACTTTAAAATTTCTAAAATTACAGAAGTTACTAAAATGCCAGACTCTGTAAAAGCAAGTCATATTTTAATTCCTTTTGTTGGTGCACAAAGAGTTGCTCCAGATGTTACAAGAACAGAAGAAGATGCTAAAAAATTAGCAGATAGTATTTTAAATGTTGTAAAAAGAAGAAGTAGCAAATTTGCAGATTTAGCAAAAGAGTTTTCATCAGATAAATCAAACTCAGAGAAAGGTGGCGAGTTAGATTGGTTTAATTACAAAAGAATGACACCTGCATTTAGAGATTTTTCTTTTACAAACAACAAAGGTACTATAGATGTAGTAAAAACTCCTTTTGGTTTCCACGTTGTAAAAATAGATGATCAGAAAAACGAACAAAAAGTATTAAAATTAGTAACTTTTGGTAGAGAAATTGTGCCATCTGAAGCAACAGAAAGTGCTGTTTTTCAAAAAGCAGAACAATTTGCTTTGGCAATTTCTAAAACTGATGATTATAATGCCGTAGCAAAAGAAAATAATTACGTTTTAAAGCCTGCTGTTGGTTTAAAAGTATTAGATGAAAACGTACCAGGTATTGGTAATCAAAGACAAATGGTGTCTTGGGCTTTCGGGAACAGTACTGAAGTGGGAGACTTTAAGCGTTTTGATTTAGAAGGTAGTCATGTTGTTGCTATAGTAACAGATAAAACTGCAAAAGGATTATTACCAGCAAACAAAGCAATTAATAGAGTAAGACCAATTTTAGTAAACAAAAAGAAAGCTGCTTTATTATCTGATAAATTAAATGGAAGCAATTTACAAGACATCGCAAAAGCAAATAATACGACAGTTAGATCTGCAAATGGTGTAAAGTTAAAAAGTCCAGCTTTATCAGGTGTTGGTTCAGAACCTAAAGTTGTAGGTGCCATGTACAATGCAGAACTAAATAAAGTGTATAATAATGTAGAAGGTAATAGAGGTGTTTTTGCTTTTAAAGTAACTAAAAGAGAACTGCCAACAGCATTGCCAAATTACGAAACAAACAGAAAAAAGATTGCAGAGACTAGAAAAAGACAAACGTTTAAAATCTACGAAGCAATTAAAAAATCTGCAGATATAGAAGATAATAGAGCAAATATGTATGTATCTAACTAATTCGTAGCAAATATAATTTTTAAAAATCCGTTCAATTATTTTGAACGGATTTTTTTATGATTTTTTATTACTTTTATAAATATCTAATGGGAATATAAAATAAATGAAAAAGAAATTATTGCAAAGTATTTTAATTTCATATTTAATTGGAGTACCAATTGGTCTTTTAACAGTAATTGCCACAATATATATACCATTATTATTAACAGGAGAAGGTCTTTTAACAATGGTTGTTTTAATAGCTTATAAAGTTTCAATAATTGGGCTTCTAATTACTTTTTTGATTGCTCTTTGGGTTGGTGGAATAGTAGCTTACCAAAATGCTAAAATAAGTACACCTTTACTACTAATATCTTTAAAATATTCAACTGTGATAAATTTAATAATATGGACAACTTTTTGTCTAATTATTGGAGTTACAGAAACAAAAGATGTTTTTTTTATGATGTTACCGGCAATTATCGCATTTTTTGTTTGTACTATTCTTACGACCTTTTCAATCGGACTTTTAATTTCATACTTAATAAAAAGATTATTTAAAAAACCAGTTGAACTTTTAAATACTAATTAGATTTACATTTTTTTTAATTTTTCTCGAAAATTTCCTATTACTAATCAAACCCATAAAATAAAGTCAATCACAAAAAAACCTTTTTGAGCTGGTCAAAAAGGTTTATTTATTTTATTAGAAAGGTTTTTTATCCGTTCATAGAAATTAAAAACTCATCATTATTTTTAGAGAATTTAATTCTTTCATTAATAAATTCCATCGCCTCTATTGGGTTCATATCTGCTAAGTATTTACGTAACACCCACATTCTTTGTACGGTTTTTTCGTCTAATAATAAATCATCACGTCTTGTAGAAGATTTTATTAAATCTATAGCAGGATAAATACGTCTGTTAGAAATATTTCTATCTAACTGTAATTCCATATTTCCAGTTCCTTTAAATTCCTCAAAAATAACTTCGTCCATCTTAGAGCCTGTTTCTGTAAGTGCAGTTGCAATTATGGTTAAAGAACCACCACCTTCTATATTTCTTGCAGCACCAAAGAAACGTTTTGGTTTGTGTAATGCATTGGCATCTATACCACCAGAAAGTATTTTACCAGATGCAGGTGCAACTGTGTTGTAAGCTCTTGCCAAACGAGTTATAGAGTCTAGTAAGATAACTACATCATGCCCACATTCTACCAAACGTTTTGCTTTTTCTAAAACAATATTTGCTACACGTACATGTTTGTCTGCAGGTTCATCAAAAGTAGAAGCTACAACCTCTCCACGAACACTTCTTTGCATGTCAGTAACTTCTTCCGGTCTTTCATCTATTAACAAAACAATTTGGTATACCTCTGGATGATTGTGAGCGATTGCTTTGGCAACATCCTTAAGTAACATGGTTTTACCAGTTTTAGGTTGTGCTACAATCATACCACGTTGTCCTTTTCCGATAGGAGAAAACAAATCGATAATTCTAGTAGATAAAGAACTTCCTTTTTCTGCCAAATTGAATTTTTCTTGAGGAAACAACGGTGTTAAATGTTCAAAAGAAACTCTATCTCTAACAATATTTGGGTTTAAACCATTAATTTTAGAAACTCTAATTAAAGGAAAATATTTTTCACCTTCTTTAGGTGGTCTAACATTACCTCTAACAGTATCACCTGTTTTTAATCCAAATAACTTTATTTGAGATTGTGAAACATAAATATCATCTGGTGATGATAGGTAATTATAATCAGAAGAGCGCAAGAAACCATACCCGTCTGGCATCATTTCTAAAACACCTTCACTTTCTATAATACCATCAAACTCAAAATCTGGGTCTCTATATCTATTGTTAGATTTATTACCTCTATTAGAGTTGCTTTTGTCTCTATTTTGGTTATTGTTTTTGTGTTTATTATTTTGTTGATTGTTGTTGCTTTTACTATTCTGCTGCTTGTTTTGTTGATTTGTGGGTTTCTGAACTGGCTTATCTTCTTTAACAATAGTAGCTGTGTTTTCTGTTTTTTCCTCTTTTTTAGGTTCTCTTTTTACAGGAGCTTTTCTTTGAGGCTTTGCAGAAGGTTTTGCAGTAGGTTTTTTAGTTTCTACAGCTGTTTTTTCTTTTTCTTGCTCATTTGTTTGAGCTTTCTTAACAACGCGTTTTCTTTTAGGTTTCTCCTCTTTTTTAGATTCCTCTTTTACAGGCGCAACAGCCATTTTTGCTTTAGAAGGCTCTGCAGCTTGTGTATCTAAAATTTGATAAACCAAGTCTAATTTTTTTAATTGGCTAGTTTTTGTAAGACCAATATTTTTAGCAATACCTTGAAGTTCAGCAAGTGTTTTTGCTTTTAGTTCTGAGATTTCGAACATTATATATTTATTAAGTTATAAGTAATCTTATTTTATATTAAGATTTGTATGTTTTTTTTGATAGATATTATCCTGTATAGTACTACAGAATAATTTTTGTGCGGTTTTAATATGTAACAAATATATACATTTTTTTTTAGTTCTTAGTTTTCTTTTTAAAAAAGAATGTTTTACTTTTGTATTGCTAGAAATAACAAATGATACAAAGAATACAAAGTATATATTTATTGCTTGCTTCTGCAATTTCAGGGGCTTTAATTTTTGTTTTTAATTTGTGGAAATCTATTTCAAAAGATATTTTTGCAATAGATTTATTAAATAGAGAGTCTTATTTGTTAAAAACGATTCCTGTTTTATTTTTAGTTTCGGCAATTTTAGCATTTGTAGCTATTTTTTTATTTAAAAATAGAAAATTACAATTTGTTATAGGTCGTTTAGCAATTTTGGTAAACCTTATTTTATTAGGATTATTGATTTATGTATCTCTAACTTTACCTGGAGAAGTCTCTATTTCTGAGAAAGGTATTGGGATGTTTATACCTATTGTAGCTATTTTGCTTATTGTTTTGGCAAATAAAGCTATTAAAAAGGATGAAGATCTTGTAAAATCTGTAGATAGATTGCGATAAAACTAACATCTTAGTATATTTAGTGCGAAAAAAAACCGAGAATACATATTCTCGGTTTTTTTATTTTTAAAACTTTTTTTAAAATATATTTAAATAAGAATAATTTTTAATTTTTAGTTTTTTATTTTTATAAAAAACTAAAAAAAAACACCAAAAATAAAATTTTGCAAAATACTGTTAGTCAAATATATATAAAATTTATATCCCTGAATTCAGGTACAAATATCCCTGAATTCAGGGATGCGCAAATATCCCTGAATTCAGGGATTGTAGAATCTAAAAATGTACTTTAAATTTGTAGTGTAAGAATGAAACAAAAAATATACGTTCACGTAGCTGATGACCATAAAATTTTAATTGAAGGTATCATAGCTGTACTAAATACGAATAAGGATATAGAAATTAGCGGATATTCTCTAACTGGACAAGAAGTAATTGATTGGTTTGGTAAAAAAAAGAATAAAGCAGATGTTTTAATATTAGATATTACAATGCCAGGTGTAGATGGTTTTGAAGTTTTAAAACACTTTTATAAAAAAGGTAAAAAACCACAAGTAATTATATTATCTAGTTATGATGACGCTAAAATAGTACAAGAGGTAATGGACCTTGGAGCGAGTGGTTATATTTCTAAAAATAATGCAGGAGAACATATTGTTAAAGCCATATTAACAGTAGCAAACGGAGGGCAGTATTTTAGTGATGATATACAACAAATAATGATGGTGGCACTCTTAGGAAATAAAGAAGTTAGTGGTAATTCATCAGAAAAGTTTTTGTTTGAATCTTTAACCAAAACAGAAAAATTAGTGATGGCACTAGTAGCAAAAGAACTAAGTACCGGTGAAATTGCAGACAAAATGAATGTAAGTCATCACACAGTAGAAACACATAGAAAACGATTATTAAAAAAATTAGATGTAAAAAATTCAGTAGGATTAGCAATGTATGCAGTAAAATATAAACTAGTATAACCTATCCCTAAATTTTAAGTTTTAGATAAAAAAAATCTATCCCCTAAAAAACTTAAAAGATTACCTATTTAATACTAATATATTAGTGTGCATTGCTATTCTTTATAAACACAAACCAATATTAACAAACTAAAATTAAACCCTTTTAATTCTACTATTATGAAAATTACCAAACTACTATCATTATTTGTTGCAATAACTTTTGTTTTAACATCTTGTTCTAACAATGAAACATTATCGGAAGAAAGTGCTAAAACCAATCTTTTAAAAACATATAAGGTTAAAAGAGATGCTAGTGGAGCATACTCTGTAGATTTTGATTTAGAAAACAATGTAAGAACAGATAAAGTTATAAATCACACTACAAATACAAATGAGTTTCATTTATTTGAGTCTGATTATGCTACAAGCAGTAAAGTATCTGAAGAGTTATTGATAGATGGTAATAAATTAAGTATTGGTTTTATAGATACTAATTTAGATAATAGATCTACAATTACAATTGAAGATGATAATGTATCATCTATAAAAACAAAAGCAAAGTCTTCTAGTATATTAAAAGAATATAGTGTTTCTAGTAATGAGGATGGTACTTTCAACCTATATTTTAAAGTAGATAATCAAGTAAGTGTAGATTTTGTTTATAATGAAGATAATAATATTTACGAAGTACATTTAGAAGAGGGTAAATCTTCTGGAGTAAATTTTTCTAGAAATCTAGAAAAAGTAGACGGACAAACTCTTAAAATTGATTTTGTAAATCACTTATCAGTAGCCTCTAAAGGAACCTATGCAAAAGAATTAGAAGATACTAGAAGAAAACCAAGAATAATTATTGTTGATGGTACAGATTTACTGTAAAAAAAAATACTTGAAAAAGAAAAAGTCATTAGTCTACCTCCTAATTTATTTTGCATTTAGTCTTCATTTTAGCAATGCATCCCCCAAAATAAATTTATCTAAAGAAGTTTCAAAAATTGAAGCTTCTTTAGATTTTACAATTAGAAAAGATTCTACTTTTCAGCAGAAGTATGAATTTATTTTAGATAGCTATAAAAAAAGTAATTTTGCTAAAGCTCTGCCAGCAATTTTAGATTTAGAAGATAAATATCAAAATAAAGTAAGTTATAAAAATTTATATTTAATTTATTTTTTAAAAGCAGATATTTATAATAAAACCAACAACCACTCAAGAGCTCTAATCAATTATAAAAAGGCATTAAATAATTTATTAGTCTTAAAAAATGCAGCAACAGAGAGTAACCAATCATTAAATTTTAATAAAGAAATTGCAGATACTTATTTAAGAATTGGTAGTTCGTTTCACAGAAATTCCAATAGAGATAGTGCAAAATTTTATTATCTTAAAGTAGATGAGTTTACAGGTTTAAATAATGATATTTTAGAGTTAAAAGCAAAATCTTATATTAATCTTTCAGGCATTTATCAGCAAGATACTATATTTGATACAGCAATAGAGTATGCTGAAAAAGCTATTTTTATTAATGAAAAAATTAATTCTAAAATAAACCTTGCTGGTGCTAAAAATAATATAGGTAGTATTTATTTGTCTCTTGGTAATTTCGAGAAAGCTAAAGAAATTTATTCTGAAGGAATCGACCTTATAAAAAATGATAAAAGCCCAAATGCAATTAGGTATAAGGCTGATTTATATTATAACTTAGCATGGGCAATGCGAAAATTAGAAGATTACAAAGCTTACGATTATCAAGAAATCTCTTATAAAATAGAAGATGGTATTCGAGATAAAGAAATTAGAAGAATGGTAGAAGAAATTACTCAAAAAAATAATGTAGATGATGTAAAAAGAATTGAAGAAAACAAACGTTTAATTGCACAAAGAACCTTTGCTATTTATGGTATTGGAAGTTTTTTAATTATAGTCTCTTTATTATACTTTTTAAATGTGTATAAATTAAAACAAAAAAATTTAAGTTTAGAGCTTTCACAAACTCAATTACTACAAAATCAAAATATAGAAAAAATAAAATCTGAGTCGCAAGTTAGAATTTTAAATGCAACGATAGATGGTAAAGAAACAGAACGTAAACAAATTGCAGAAACTTTGCACGATAGTGTAAGTGCGCTGTTGTCTTCTGCTAACTTACATTTAATGGCTACAAAACAACATTTTAATGGTAAAACACCTATAGAGATCACAAAGACTCAAGAAATTATTTCAGAG
>NZ_CBFHJT010000003.1:63643-65774 GCF_965656025.1 Polaribacter sp. | reverse complement strand
CAAGAAAAAGAAGGTACTATTTTTTTACAAATTTCTGATGACGGTATTGGTTTTGATACTTCTAAAATTACCAATAAAGATGGTTTAGGACTCAACCAAATAGAGGCAAGAATTCACATACTTAAAGGAGGGTTTTCTATAGATTCTAAAATTGGTCAAGGCACTAAAATATTTGTAAAAATACCTGTTTTAGAAAGAACTACTGTTAACCACGTTTAGCCAATTCTATAATTTCTAAATTTTTTATGTCGCCATTTTCTAAACAAAAACGCAGCATAGTTCTAATTTTATGAAACCCGTGATTACCAGCAGCACCAGGATTTAAATGTAAAAGATTTAGTTTTTTATCAAATTGAACTTTTAAAATATGAGAATGACCCGCAATAAATATTTTAGGTGGTTTTTGTTGAATTTCGTCTCTAATTCTTTGATTGTATTTATTAGGGTAACCACCAATATGAGTCATCCAAACAGCAACATTTTCTACTTCAAATTTATTATCTAAAGGAAATTCTGCTCTCGCATCTTTATCATCTATATTGCCATAAACCCCTCTTAAAGGTTTTAGTTTTTTAATTGCATCTGTAACAGACAAGTTGCCAATATCTCCTGCATGCCACACTTCATCTGCTTGTTTTACAAACTTTAAAATTTGAGCATCTATAAAACTATGTGTATCAGATAAAAGTAATATTTTTTTCATTTAAAAAAGATGAGAAAAGTTTAACGTCTGTTAAGAAATCAAAAATACAAATAACAAAATAAATTCCGTAATTTTGGTAACTTCAAAAAAACAATTTACTTGAGGTATTTTATAGAACTTTCTTACAATGGAAAACGTTATCATGGTTGGCAAATACAACCAGATGCAGTTTCTGTACAAGAAAAATTAAACAATGCAGTAAGTACTATTTTACAACAAAAAATAGAGGTTGTTGGTGCAGGAAGAACAGATACAGGTGTGCATGCATCGCAAATGTTTGCGCATTTTGATGTAGATAAAAAATTAGAAGGAGATGTACCACATAAATTAAATTCTATTTTACCAAATGATATTGTTGTGTATGATGTTTTTTTAGTAGATGATGAAAAACATGCACGTTTTAATGCAGAAAGTAGAAGTTACGAGTATAGAATTTGGTTGGGTAGAAATCCGTTTTTATTAGATTTTTCTTGGCAAATACACTCACAAAAGTTAGATGTTGCATTAATGAATGAAGCTGCAAAGCTACTTTTAAAATATGAGAATTTTCAAACGTTTTCTAAAGTAAAAACAGAAGTATATACCTTTAATTGTAATATAACAGAGGCTTATTGGGTTCAAAAAGAGGAGTTACTTACATTTTATATTTCTGCAAACAGGTTTTTAAGAAATATGGTAAGAGCCATAGTTGGTACTTTAGTAGATGTTGGTTTGCATAAAATATCTGTAGAAGATTTTAAAGAAATAATAGAAAGTAAAAACAGGAGTAATGCAGGCTTATCTGTACCTGCAAAAGGCTTATTTTTAACAAAAATAAAATATTAAGGTTTGGCAAATAAAACAGGAAATGCTTTTGATATGGAAATCTTTTTAAGACTCATGAGTTTTGCAAAAAGATACAAACTTAATTTTTTTATAGCATCTCTATCTACCATTTTATTAGCGGGTGTAGCGTTATTAACGCCCATCATTTTAAAAGAAACTGTAGATTTATACATCACCAATAAAGACATAGAAGGTTTAGTTAAAAACATTCTTTTAATGTTTGGGGTTTTAATGCTAGAGGTAGTTTTAAGATTTACTTTTATTTACTTTGCCAATTGGGTTGGTCAGCATATTATTAGAGATATTAGAGCAAAAATATTTAGACATATTTTACAATTTAAAATGTCTTATTTTGATAAAAATTCGGTTGGTAAACTGGTTACAAGAGTGGTGTCTGATATAGAAACCATTGCATTATTTTTTAGTAGTGGTGTTTTTACTATTGTAAGTGATGTTTTGCAAATGTTTGCAGTAATTATTGTAATGTTTGTTATTAACTGGAAATTGGCTTTCATAGCCATAGCAGTATTACCAATTTTAATTTATGCAACCAAAGTTTTTCAGAAAGCCATAAAAGCTACTTTTCAAGAAGTTAGAAATCAA
>NZ_CBFHJT010000003.1:18721-63547 GCF_965656025.1 Polaribacter sp. | reverse complement strand
CGTGTAACAGGTATGAAAATTGTACAGCTTTTTAACAGAGAAAATATAGAATACAATAATTTTAAAGAAATTAATAATAAGCACAAAGAAGCATATATTAAAACCATTTGGTATTTTTCTATTTTCTTTCCAATTGCAGAAATTTTATCATCGATTGGTATTGGTTTAATAGTCTGGTTTGGTAGTAAACAAGTAATAGATGGTGCTGTACCTGGACCAGGAACTGTAATGGCTTTTGTACAAATGGCACAAATGTTATTTAGACCTTTAAGGCAAATTGCAGATAAATTTAATCAATTACAGATGGGAATTGTTTCTGGAGAACGTGTTTTTAAAATCTTAGATACAGAAAGCACTATTTCTAAAGATGGTACTATTATCGCCAAAAATCTTAAAGGAAATATCAATTTTAAAGATGTTAGATTTAGTTATGTAGAAGATGAAGAAGTACTAAAAGGAATTAATTTAAATGTAAAAAGTGGCCAAACTATTGCCATAGTTGGTGCAACAGGTGCAGGCAAATCAACTATTATTAACTTGATAAATCGATTTTACGAAATTGATGCTGGTACTATTTCTGTAGATGATGTTTCTATAGATAATTATAATTTACAAAGCCTGAGAGATCAAGTAGCTATTGTTTTACAAGACGTTTTCTTGTTTTCAGATTCTATTTTAAATAATATCACTTTAAAAGATGCAAGTATCTCTAAAGACGATGTAATTGAAGCTGCAAAACAAATTGGTATTCATGATTTTATTTTAACACTTCCTGGAGGATATGATTACAACGTAAAAGAACGTGGTGCTATGCTTTCTTCGGGACAAAGGCAATTAATTGCTTTTTTAAGAGCTTATGTTAGTAAACCAAGTATTTTAATTTTAGACGAAGCAACATCTTCTGTAGATGCGCATGCAGAACAAATGATACAATATGCTACAGAAACTATTACAAAAGGTAGAACGTCTATTGTGATTGCACATAGGTTGGCAACTATAAAACAAGCTGATAAAATAATTGTAATGGACAAAGGGTTAATTGTTGAAGAAGGAACGCATTTAGAATTGTTAGAAAAGGTAGATGGTTATTATAAAAACTTGTATGATAAACAATTTAGTTTAGACATTGCTTCCTAATTACATTAAGTCTTTTTTTAGTTTTTCGTTTAATTCTGAAAGGTTTTCATAAAGTACAAAACCCCCATCTTTAATATACGAAATTTCGCCAGTTTCTTCTGACACCAAAATACAAACAGCATCTGTTTTTTCTGAGATACCAATTCCAGCCCTGTGTCTTAAACCAAATCTTGCAGGTATTTTAGCGCTGTCAGATATTGGTAAAACAACTCTTGTAGCTACAATATAATTATCTCTAATAATTATTGCGCCATCATGTAAAGGACTGTTTTTGTAAAAAATACTTTCTAATATGACCTTATTTACTTGGGCATTCATGCTGTCTCCAGTATTAATTAAAAAATCTAAATTATTGGTTCTTTCTACAACAATTAAAGCCCCCGTTTTAGATTTAGACATTTTTTTACAAGCGTCTAAAATTAGATCTGTATCAATTTCTGAATTAATTTCTGTCTGTAAAAATTTTAGCTGTTTTAAAAAACTACGTTTGTTGGTAAAATTTGTGGTACCAATCATTAATAAAAACTTACGTATTTCTTGCTGAAAAACAATAATTAATGCAATAACACCACCAGAAAGTAAATAGCCTAAAATACCACTTAACATTTCCATTTTTAGAGCTTGTGTAATTTTCCAGATTAGAAAAATAAAAGCAATACCAATTACAATGTTTATGGCTACAGTTCCTTTTAATAATTTGTAAATATAGTAGAGTAATGTTGCTACCAACAAAATATCTAATACATCTAACAAAGAAAATTCAATAAAATCGAACATAAAAAACAAACTGATTTTAGGCTAAAGTACTAATAAATTTATGGATTGCAATATCAATTATTTATTTCTGCATCTGACACCAAAAGTGGGTATTTTTCTCGAATCAATTTTATTTTTTCTTGCAATGTCAAATCGCTATTATTCGTTTTTTTATAATCGGCTAACAAGCTTTCGTAATTTCTATTATATAATTTTACAGCCAATTTATTTCTTAAATGTGTGTATGCTGCGTTTAAAGCATCTAACGTATTTATATAGGTTTCATAATTTGTGCTTCTATCTGTTTTTATAGAAATAATTGCTTTTGTTGGATGGTCTGAAGAGGTTTTAATTTGCAAGCCATTACACCAAGTACAAGGTTGTTTGTTGATATCTAAACCACCACCATTATCTATAAAATTGATGGCAATTAGTTTTAAATCTTTTAGTGGAATGGTTTTTCCATCTACAAACAATTCGTTTTTCTTGTTGATGTTTACTTCTAAAACATTCCGTTCGTTCATATCGATGTTTTGAGGTGTTTTTTCTTTAGGTGGAATTTTTCTTGCAATACCTGCATCTACAGATAATGTTGTAGTTACCAAGAAAAAGATTAATAATAAAAATGCAATGTCTGCCATAGAACCTGCATTAATTTCGGGTGATGATTTTCTACTCATAATTTCTAGTTTTTAAAAGTTAATATATTGAGTTTTCTCCTCGAAAAATTCGAAAAGCATTATTAAAGTTTAACTAGGTAGATTTTTGGCGTTAACATTTATTTAACAAAAAGAGTGCCAAAAAATATTGCTCTATTTAGACCCTTCAGATTTGTAAAACTTGAAAGGTATTTAACACATGACAAACATAGGATGACAATTATCTTTTAAAAAATTAATAGCGCTGGCAAACAGGTTTAGCCCTGATTGAAATGACATCCTTTTTATGCTAAACTAAATTTAGTATTTATTATAATTAGTATAAAATCTTAAAAATATTTACAGAAGCTGAAGTGAATTCAGCATAAAAAGATATAATGGAAAGCAGGAAATAGCTTCTAATTAGAAACCTGCTGAACAATTTTTACAGCCTCAACTGCTTCTTTTACGTCATGTACACGTAAAATGTTAGCACCATTCATTAGCGCAATTGTGTTAGCTGATGTGGTTGCATTTAAGGCTTCTTGAGCAGTAATATCTAGGGTTTTATACAACATAGATTTGCGAGAAATTCCAGCTAAAATGGGCGAGTCTAAACTTTTAAAAAGGTTTAAATTTTTAAGAATTTCAAAATTATGAGCTACAGTTTTACCAAAACCAAAACCCATATCTATAATTACATCATTTAGTTTTAGTTGATGTAGTTGCGTAATTTGTGCTGCAAAAAACGAGGTAATTTCTTGCGTAACATTTTTATAAACCGGGTTTTTTTGCATGTTTTGTGGTGTGCCCAACATGTGCATTAAAATATAAGGTACTTGCAGTTGTGCCACAGTTTCAAACATGTTAGTATCTATTTTGCCACCAGAAATATCGTTTACAATAGCTGCACCAGCTTGTATGGTTTCTTTGGCAATGTTGCTTCTAAAAGTATCTACAGAAATTATAATTCCTGGGAAGTTTTTAATTAATAAATTAATGACAGGTATAATTCTTTGTAGCTCTTCTTCTTCAGAAATATGGGTTGCACCAGGTCTAGAAGAATACGCACCAACATCTATAAAAGTGGCACCTTCTTTCAACATTTTTTCTGTTTGATGTAAAATGTCGAGTTCATTTTTATATTTACCACCATCAAAAAAAGAATCTGGGGTAATATTTAAAATACCCATTACTTTTGGTGTAACTAAATCTACTAAAGTTCCTTTACAGTTTATTGTCATTTTAACTTACTACTTTTTTAATTACATGTGTAATTTCGGGTGCTTGGTAATTGTGCATTTTTTCCATTAACTCTGTTACAGTTGTGCCAACTAATAAAAGCTCTTTATTTGCTTTTTTTAAATAACCTTCTGCAACCATTTTGTCTAATTGTAGTAAAGTAGCATCAAAAAAACCATTTACATTTAGCAAACCAATGGGTTTTTATTCTATGTGTAACTGCCCTAAAGTTAAGGCTTCAAAAAGTTCATCTAAAGTACCAAAACCCCCAGGTAAAGTAATGTAACCATCTACTAATTTGCTCATTAATACTTTGCGTTCACTCATATTTTTGCAAATATTCATGTTTTTTACACCTACGTGAATTACTTCTTCTTTTTTCAAAAGTTCTGGAATTACGCCAATAACTTCGCCATTTTTTGCTAAAATTGTATCTGCTATAACCCCCATCATTCCTATTTTTCCACCTCCATAGACCAAGCCAATGTTATTTTTTGCAAAATAATTACCTAATTTGATGGCTGCTTCTTTGTATATGGGATTAAACCCTAAACTTGAACCACAAAAAACCACAATTCTATTCATAAATAAATTGATAAATTCATGGTAAAAATAAAAGAAATGCTTGTAAGATTTACTATTTTTACCCAATTACTTTAAAAACTGAAAATGCAAGATACCTCAAAACAATATGATGCAGTTGTAGAAGAATGCAGAAGTTTATTTATAAAAAAAATGTCTGATTATGGAAGTGCGTGGCGTATTTTACGTTTGCCTTCTTTAACAGATCAAATTTTTATAAAGGCGCAAAGAATCCGTCAATTGCAAGAAAATGAGGTGCGTAAAGTAGACGAAGGTGAAAAATCTGAATTTATTGGGATTATTAATTATTCGATTATGGCGTTAATTCAGTTAGAAAATGGGTTTGTAGAAAATCCTGATTTAAATACTGAACAAGCTACTGAATTGTATGATAAACATGCAAAAATTACCAAAGAATTAATGATGAATAAAAATCATGATTATGGAGAGGCTTGGAGAGATATGCGTGTATCTAGCCTAACAGATTTAATTTTGCAGAAATTATTACGCGTAAAACAAATTGAAGATAACAAAGGAAAAACCATAGTTTCTGAAGGAATTGATGCCAATTATCAAGACATGATTAATTATGCTGTATTTGCGATGATTCATTTAGACTAGTTATGAATAAACAAGTTCTAGAAATTATTTTTTTTGCAATTTGTTTTCTCTTAGTAATGATTGCTTCTATAATGATATATAATGGATATTATTCAAATTCATTTGTACCATTAGCAATTGCCCTAGTTTTATTATTTGCCTATATTGCTGTAAAAGTTTTAAAAAAGATATTATGAAAATACTAGTCCAAATATCAAGAATCATAGTAGGAGCCTTATTTATTTTTTCTGGCTTTGTTAAATTGGTAGATCCTATTGGTTCTCAATATAAGTTTCAAGAATATTTTTCTGAATCGGTTTTAAATATGGAATTTTTAGTTCCTTATGCATTGCCATTTGCAGTACTCCTAATTATTGCAGAAATTTTATTAGGAGTCATGATTTTAATTGGCTACAAACCTAAATTCACAGTTTGGAGTTTGCTAATTTTAACTGTAATTTTCTTATTCCTAACCTGGTATTCTGCATTTTACAATAAAGTTACAGATTGTGGTTGTTTCGGCGATGCCATTAAATTAACACCTTGGGAAACCTTTTATAAAAACGTAATTTTAATTGTTTTAATTATGCTCTTAGTCATTAAAGTTGAGCTAATTAAACCTATTTTTAAGGGTAAAATACCTAAATTAATTACCTTTTTATCTTTAGCGGCTTTCTTATATATTGTTCAACATGTATTGACACATCTGCCTATCATAGACTTTAGAGCATACGCAGTAGGCAAAAACTTACAAGAGGGAATGGAATATCCAGAAGATGGTTCTATACCACCTGTACACGATTTTGTTTTAGAAAATAGCCAACAAGACTTAGCGCCTATACTTTTAGAAAAAGAAAAAGTAATGCTAATTATTGTGTATAATTTACAAAAAGCAGACAAAAACGGATTTCCTGCAATGAAACAAATTGCTGAGAAAGCTACTAAAAATGGTTACACTGTTTATGGTGTTTCAGCATCGTTTACAGATGATTTATTAGCAGTAACAAAAGAATATAACTTACCATTTGAGTTTTTGTTTTGCGATGAAACAACTTTAAAAACAATGATTAGAGCAAATCCGGGAGTCATGATTTTAAATAAAGGTACAGTTACACAAAAGAAAAATTGGGTAGATGTAGATGAATTAGAACTAAAATGAAACAATTAGTACTCGTTTTTATTGGTGGAGGTTTTGGTAGCGTTTTACGTTTTTTAATCGGTAAATGGCTCAACAATTCAGAAAACGGAATCCCTTATGGTACGTTTATAGCCAATATTTTAGGAAGCTTACTAATTGGTGTAATTTTAGGTTATGCTGCAAAGAATGATGCGATTTCCCAAAATCATACCTTGTTGTTAGCAACTGGTTTTTGTGGTGGTTTTACTACGTTTTCAACCTTTGCTTATGAAAATCATGTGTTTTTAAAGTCTGGAGATTTTACCAGTTTTGCTATGTACACCATTGTAAGTTTTGTAATTGGTTTTTTAGCTGTTTTTGCAGGAATGTATCTGGTAAAATTTATTTAACTTCACACATGTTAGTTCAAGCGCAGTCGAGAACTAATTTAAAATATCAAACTTATGAACGAATTTGTAACTTATCAATCAGAAGAAAATTATGCTATAATCACCATTAAAAATGGAAAAGCAAACGCAATTTCTCATGAAGTTATTGATGGTTTAAATGCTTGTTTAGATAAAGCAATTCAAGAAAATAAGGTTGTTATTATTACTGGACAACAAGGAATGTTTTCTGCTGGTTTCGATTTAAAAGTGATGACAAAATCACCAGAATCTGCTAAAGAATTGGTTACAAAAGGGTCTCAATTATCACTTAGAATGTTGTCTTTTGCACAACCAATTATTATTGCTTGCTCTGGGCATGCTATTGCAAAAGGCGCTTTTTTGTTATTGTCTGCAGATTATAGAATAGGTACAGAAGGCGATTTTAAAATAGGTTTAAACGAAGTGCAAATAGGTATGACCATGCACAATGCAGGTATTGCCATTGCCAAAGCACGTTTAAGTGAAGTGTATTTAAATAGAAGTTTAAATAATGCAGAAATATACAATCCTAAACAGGCTGTAACAGCAGGTTTTTTAGACGTGATTGTTCCAGAAAATCAATTGTTGCCAACTGCTATAAAAGTTGCTGAATTATTTGCTAATCTTCATAAAAAGGCGCATGCTGCAACAAAACTAAAAGTTAGAAAACCACATTTAGAAAATTTAGAAAAAGCGATTGCATTAGATTTATCTGCTGATATTTCTATAAAAGAATAATTAAAAATATATTAATTATTCTTTTATAAATTTTATTTTTTTGTTGTTATCTAATTTTATAAAATAAAGTCCTGTATTAAAAGAATCAAATGGTATAACTCTATTATTTTTTATAACTCCTTCTAAAACTTTTACACCTAAAAAATTATAAATTACATAAGCTTTGGCATCAATATTAATTAAGTTTATTTGATTTTTCACAGGATTAGGAAAAAGTAAATTTTCTTCGTATTTAAAGCTTTCCGTAGATAATGTATTCCCTACTATTGGGTTTATATCAAAATTTAATGAGTTTAAGTAAGCAATTCTATAAGATAAACCTTGCGTAACCTTATTATAATCTTCTGTAGATAATCTGTTATCTACATTTCTTAATGCTAACCAAACAGCAAAAGTTTCAGAAATGTCTTCTCTATTGGGATTATCAAAGGCATACTTAGAAACAAATTTTGTATCCTTATTTCTTTCAGTAATCCAATCTTCATTGTATAAATAATCTAAAGCAGAGTGTGCACCTTCATGCAATAACATTTCTTCAATATTTCCATCTTTTATTATTCTTTCAGATAAATCTCCTTCATAAATATCTATAGAATTATTCCAATTATTACCACCAAAATTAGCATTTCCTTTCATAATATTAATTAACTTAATGCCATTTCTTAAAACATAAGGTAATCTTCCCAAATAATCTTTATATCTTTCAACAGCTTGGTCAGCTTCAGTTTTTGTATAATCACTTTGCCTAATTCTCATTTCTGCTGATATATTGTCTTTATAGTTAATTGTATAAATCCAAGATAAAGGTTCTACCCAAGCTCCATTTCCATTATTAGCAAGTCTATCCCACATTAACGCTATTTCTTCACTTTTATATGAAGTATTGTCTAAGACACTTTCATCAGAAGATTTTAAAATATTATAAAATCCTGTATGCCACAGAGTACCATTTTCATAAATATAATTTGAATTTTGACTATAACTCTGGTTGTTTAGGCATAACATAAGTACAGCAGTAAAAAGAAATTTTGTATTCATTTTTTTTAAAATTTAATAAAGTATTTTAATTTTTTTTAAAAGCTTTTATACCAACTTTTATTTCTATATCTAAATGATTTTTTCTAGGCGTTAATGGGCAAGAATATCTATCGTTATAAGCACAGTAAGGGTTATAGGTATTGTTAAAATTTAGCGTAATTGTATTGTTTGAAATATCTGTGGTTTTTACATCCATGTATCGTCCACCACCATAAGATTCGTTTCCAGAAGTATCGTCTGTAAAAGGTAGAAAAAGGTAGTCTTTATATTCCTCATCTTCTAAATTCCCTTGATTTTGATATATAGTTAGAGTATAATTTTGGCCTTTTAATGTAAAAGTTAACACGCCATATTCTTTGTATAAAGGTTTTCTATCTGTGGTTGTCGGCATCTCAAAAACTGGTGCGTTTTTAGTTCTTTTTAATTTTGCAGTTACAATAAAAGAAGAATCTACAGGAAAAAAATCTAACCCTTTAAACTTTTTTAAATCTCTTTTTTTTAAGGGCGATTTTGAAGCGTCTTTAAAACGTGCATTTTCTTTTTGTTGATATTCAGTTTCCCCAACCAAAGCCCTTTTGTCTTGTGAGTTGCAAGAAATCATTAAAAAAAGTGATATAAATAGGATGAATTTTTGCATTTGTATGTTTTAGTTATTATTAAAACCAGGTATTTTTGGCGAGTATTGATAATTTTGTGTTAGTTTAGAAGATAGTTTTTCAAACTGATTAGTTTCAGATAATACTTTTAATCTGTTGGGATCAAATCTTCCTTTTAGATAAAAAACGGTTGTTTTTTCTTTGGTAGAATTAAATATAATGGCTTGCGAAACCACATCTCCTCTTTCTTTTACAGACACAATTTTGGTTTTTTCTAATTGGTTGCTTCTTAAAATATCTGTAAAACTATTGGCCGTTACAGCATTGATATCTTGTATAATTTGTGCTTGTTTAGCTTTAGAAACTTCGCCAAAAGTTATAAACTTGAAATCGTTTACATTGCCTAATAAACTATTAATTTCTGGAGATATGTTTTTTGCTAAAGACATCATGAAATTTGGCACCTGAAAAGCTGTTACTCCGATATCGTTTTTGTAAGTGTTAAAAAAACTTCTAAACGATTTTCCACTTCCGCAAGAAATTAAAAAGAGTAGGGTTATGGCTAAAAAAGTGATATTTTTCATAATATTTATAATAATCACTTCAAAAATACAACTTTAAAATATTTTACTTACTTGTAATTTTTATAGTTGCTGTTTTTAAAGATTTTCCAGTAACCTTTAGTTTTATTTCACCAGGTTTTTTATCTGCTTGTACAAGTACCACTAATTTACCGCTAAAGAGTTTCATTTTTGGGAGATGAAATAGCTCTAAAGAAGTTGCATCACCATTACAAACAGCTTTAAAACTACCATTTCCTGTAACTTTAAAATTCAGTTGATTTGTAGCTGTTGGACATGGAATACCTTTCTTATCTACCACAGAAACTGTAACAAAAGAAATGTCTTTACCATTTGCTTTAATCGTTTTTCTATTTGCATCTAAAACGAGTTTATACGGTTTTCCTGCAGTAAAAATTTCTTTTTCTTGTGCTGGTTTTCCTTCTTTATCAAATGCAACTACCTTTAAAGAGCCCGGGTTATAAACAACATCCATCCACATTAAACGATACCTTTCTAAAGGCGAGGTATTATTTTTTTTCTGAATGCCCATGCTTTTTCCATTGACAAACAATTCTGCACTATCAAAACTTGTATATACAAAAACAGGTGTTTTTTTGCCTTCTCGTCCTTTCCAATTCCAATGAGGTAATATGTGTAAAGTTGTGTCTTTTTTGTTCCATTTACTTCTGTATAAATAAAATCTGTCTTTTGGCAAACCTGCCAAATCATTAATACCAAAATAAGAACTTCTAGAAGGCCAATAACTATCATAAGGTGTGGGTTCTCCCAAGTAATCGAAACCTGTCCACACAAATTCGCCTAAAACCCAATCATTATCATCTTGTAAAACAAAATCGTCCTCAGGTAAATTAGACCAACTACAATATTCTAAATCGTATGAAGAACTTTGCAAGTCATCATATTGTTTCATAGATGCTTTTTCTACAGGAAACTTATAAATACCTCTAGAGCTCACAGTAGATGCAGTTTCTGAGCCTAAAATAAATCCCTGAGGAAATTTTTCATAAGCTTCTTTGTATAAATGCGTTCTGTAATTTAAACCAGGTATATCCATAACAGCACCAAAACCAGAAGCCATGGTTGCTTTAACTTGATCCATACCAACAGTTACAGGTCTTGTAGGGTCTTCTCTATGAAAAATGTCTTGTATCATTTTTGCTCTTTTGGCTCCTAAACTTCCCCATTGATCTGGTACTTCATTTCCTGCACTCCACATCACTATAGAAGGATGATTTCTGGTAGCATGTACTAAATTTATGATGTCTTTTTCTACATCCTTCTCAAAAAAGCGATTGTAACCATTTTTTACTTTTGGTTTTGCCCATTCATCAAAAGACTCTGCAAGAAAAAGGAAACCCATTTCATCACACAATTCTAATTGTTCTATGGAAGGCATATTATGAGCACTTCTTATAGCATTTGTACCCATATCTTTTAGAATTTGTAATTGCCTTCTTAAGGCAGCTTTGTTTACAGCAGTTCCTATTGGGCCTAAATCATGATGCAAACAAACACCCTTAAATTTGGTGTGTTTACCATTTAGAAAAAACCCTTTTTGTGGTTTGTAGGCAATACTTCTAATTCCGAATTTGGTAGTTTTTTTATCTTGAATTTTATCATCCAAAAAAACGGTGGTTTCTGCTGTGTATAAATATGGATTTTCAATACTCCATAAAACAGGAGACTTTACCAAAATATTTTGGTCAAATTCGTTTTGAAACGATGTGTTACTTTTTAGAGATGCAACCACCAAACCATTTGCATTTTTTATTTTAGTTTCTAGAATTAAATTAGGATTCGAAACTTTTGTTTTCATATTAACCTTTGCACTATTTTCACTGATTTTAGGAGTGGTTATAAATGTACCCCATTGTAAAATACTATTTTTGTTTTTTATAATTAACTGAACTTTTCTGTACAAACCAGCACCTGGATACCATCTTGAGGATAAGCCCATATTATTAAGATGAACTGCTAATTTATTTTTAGTATCCGTTTTTATAAATTCTGTAATATCGAAATTAAAATAATTGTATCCATAATTCCATTCGCCAACCTTTTTACCATTTATAAACACTTTTGGTTGACTCATGGCGCCTTCAAATAATAAAATTATTTTTTTATTGGCATCTTTTTTATCTATAGTAAATGTTTTTCTGTACCAAGCTTCCCCAATGTAGGGTAATGCACCAGTTCTCCCTGTTTTTTCTGTGGCTTTTTTTTCACCATTTTGAGTAATTTTTACAACTTGTTTATCTATCTCTTTATCAAAAGGGCCATAAATAGCCCAATCATGAGGTACAGAAACAGTTTGCCAATTATTGTCTTTATAATCTATTTGATGGGCATTGTCAGGGTTCCCTTTTTTAAATTTCCAATTTTCTTCTAATAGAATTACTTTTCTTTCTTGTGCAACAAATGTTGAAATGTATAAAATTGAAAATATAAAAAGAAAGTGTTTTTTTAGTCTCATTTGCTATGTTTTTAAAGCGCTATTTGCATTCCTTCAAAAGCAAATCGAAAACCCAATTTTTCGACCTTACTTTTTTCTTTTGATGATTTTTGCAAAGCAGGATTTGTATGGTTAAAATGTATAAAAACAACTTTATTTTTAGTCTCTAAAGTTTCATTTTTAAATATACTTAGGGTTTCTTCTATAAACGGATGAGGAATTTCTGACATGGGTCTATTGATTTCTCCATTTTTAAAAAAGGTAGCATCTAAAAAAGCAATGTCTACTTTTTTAACTTCTTCAATAATACTTTTTTTCCACTTTTCCCATTTGTTAATATCAGGTATAAACAATGCTGCTTTTTTAGTACCTTCAATCCTATAACCTACAGTTTCAGAATATTCATCTCTATGGGGTACTAAAAAAGGGGTTACTTTTAGGTTGTTGTTCAATATAATTGTTGCATCGTTTTTTAAATCTTTAAAAACAATATTTTTTAAATCTACAAGCTGACTCCAAGGTCCGTTTTTAGTTAAATAATTCTTCATTTTTGGCATTACAAAAACCTTGGTTCCTTTTTTTCCAAGAGCTTCTCTTCCAAAATACATTAAACCAGTATAATGCCCAATATGTGCGTGTGTTAAAAAAATACCATCAATTAAATTATCTGTTTTTAAATGATGTTGTTCTAAATCTGCCAATTGTGTAGCAATGTCTGGTGTTGCTTCAAAAAGCCATTTTTGTTTGTTTTTTAGATCTATCAATCCTAAAGAAACTACTTTTTGTTTTGGTTTGTTTCCGCGATAAAACTGTGTGCAACAATTTTTATCGCAACCAATATGTGGATAACCTGCATCTTGAGCAATGCCTAAAACAGTAATATATTGTTTGCTTTTTGGTTGATTTTTAAAATTATTTTTTTGTCTCTCTTTGCAAGAAAACAATGTAAAACAAATTAAAATCAAAAAATATCTCATGCTAAAATATTAGATTTTAAATATAAAAAAAAGCATCAACGTATGTTGATGCTTTTGTAGAATAATAAAAAATTCTTTTTATTTCACTAAAACTCTCCAACCATAAGGGTCTTCTGCTTTATTTGTTTGTATATCTGTAATTGCTTTCTTTAAAGTAGCTGCAAAAGGTTGTTTTAATTCAGGTAAATCGTAATCTACCTCTTTATAACCAAAACCTGCAATCGGTGATATTACAGCTGCAGTTCCTGCGCCAAACATTTCTTTTAAATTTCCCTTTTGAGCAGCATTAATTACCTCAGAAACTGAGATTTTACGAACTTCTACGTCAATATTTTTGTCTTTAGCAATTTGTATAATACTCTTTCTTGTAATTCCATCTAGAATTCTATCACTAGTTGGGCTTGTAATTAAAGTATCGTTTATTCTTACAAATATGTTCATGGCACCAGCTTCTTCAATGTACTCGTGTGTATTGTCATCTGTCCAGATTACTTGATTGTATCCCTTTTCTATCGCCAACTGCGTTGGATAAAATTGTGCAGCATAATTACCACCAGCTTTTGCAAAACCAACACCGCCATTTGCTGCACGTGCGTATTTTTCTTCAATTAACACCTTTACTTTGCCAGCAAAATAAGCTCCAGAAGGTGCAGTACAAATTAGTAATTTATACTCGTTGGCAGGTGATGCATGAAAACCGTTTCCAGTTGCAAACATAAAAGGCCTTATATATAAAGAACTACCCTCATTTGTTGGTATCCAAGCTTCATCAACCTTTAATAATTCTTTTAACCCATCCATGAAAACGTCTTCAGGAATTTGCGGAATTACCAAACGTTCCGCAGATTTATTTAAACGTCTACAGTTGTCTAAAGGTCTAAATAAAAGTGTATTTCCATCCGTATCTTTATAGGCTTTCATACCTTCAAAAATAGATTGCCCATAATGGAAAATTTTAGCAGCAGGACTTAAAGAAATTGGTGCAAAAGGCTCAATAACTGGATCTTGCCATTTACCATCTTTAAATGTACAAGTTAACATGTGATCAGAAAAAACACTTCCAAAAGGCAAATTATTAAAATCTACACTGTCTATTTTAGATTTTTCAATACGATTAATTTGTATAGTAGCACTCATTTTTTAGTCGATTAAATTTCTCTACAAATGTACATAATTTATTTATCTGAAGTCTTATAAAAAATAGAGTTTTCGTGTTAAATTTCTTACATTTGTAGGTAAATAGTTAAATTAAAATAAGATGAAATTAGCAGTTAAATTATGTGCTATTGCACTTTTTGTTTTTACAGCTTGTAAAGAAACTAAAAAGAACGATATCAAAGAAGAAACCAAAAAACAACCATTAGCTTATGCAACTTTCGGAGATGAAATTTCTGACAATAATGCTTTGTCAAAAGAGCAAATGTTAGCAAAATTCGAAACCATGAATGTTGGTGATACTGTAAATGTAAAATTTGTTTCTAGTATTAAAGAAGTGTGTTCTAAAAAAGGTTGTTGGATGAAGTTGCCTTTAGCAGAAGAAACAGAAACTATGGTACGTTTTAAAGATTATGGTTTTTTTATGCCTTTAGATTCTCAAGGAAAGGAAGTAATTGTAGCAGGTAAAGCATTTGTAAAAATTACACCTGTAGACGAGTTACAACATTATGCAGAAGATGCTGGGAAAAGCAAAGAGGAAATTGCAAAAATTACGGAGCCAAAAAAGGAGTTTGCTTTTGAGGCAAATGGTGTTTTAATGAAAAAATAATGAGATATTTTTTCGCTTTACTCTTTTTTTGTTTCTTTATAGGATGTAAAAAAGAGCCTGTTAATAATACAGTTTCTAAAGAAAATAAAGTATATAAGCAGTCAGAAATGGCTGCTTTAATGCTTAAAATGTATAGTGTTAGTTTAGAAAATAAAAATCGAATCTTAGAAGGAAAAAAACTTAGTGATTTTCCTAAAGATTTTTTAAACATACACAATGCAGAATTAACAGATCCTTCTGATAGAAATGCTGCCTTCAATGGCTTTTCAGAGTTGTATTTACAATCTATTAAAAAGGTTTTTAATAGCGCTAAAGACTCCTTAATTATAAAACACAATCTTGCCGTAAATAGCTGCATTTCTTGTCATAAAACAACCTGTATTGGGCCAATTCCTAAAATTAAAAAATTACTAATTCCATAGTTTTGAAAAGAGAAATTCTAACAACTTCAGACGGTTCTACAACCATACATTTACCAGATTGGAATGAGCAATATCACTCAAAAAATGGTTCTATAAATGAAACCTATCATGTTTTTATAAAAAACGGTTTGCGAGAAGTTTTAGAAGATAATGTATCTATCCTAGAAATTGGTTTTGGCACGGGTTTAAACTGTTTTATTACCTATTTAGAAGCTAAGAAAGAAATCGATTATGTTGGGGTAGAAGCTTATCCAGTAACAGCAGATGAAGTAGAAAAAATGAATTTTATTAGTGTTTTAAATGCAGAAAAAGAGCAAGAAGCCTTTCATAAAATTCATCAAGTTTCTTGGGAAGAAAAACATCAAATTTCTTCTAATTTTTCACTTATAAAAAGAAAACAATTTTTTGAGGATATTACCGATGAAAATGCTTTTAATTTAATTTATTTTGACGCTTTTGGTGCACGTGTTCAACCCCAATTATGGACAGAAGAAATCTTCTTAAAAATGTTTACAGCATTAAAAGAAAACGGAATTTTAGTAACCTATTCTGCAAAAGGAAGTGTTAGAAGAGCAATGCAAGCAGTTGGTTTTACTGTAGAGCGTTTGCCTGGGCCTCCAGGAAAAAGAGAAATGTTAAGAGCTAGAAAAATAACAACTCAAAACTCATAATTAAAAATTTGTATTGATGGAATTCAAAAGAAAATTTGGAAGAAAAAAACAAGCAAAACCCAAAAAAGGATTGTTTTTAGTAGTTTTATTAGCCATTGCTTTAATACTTTGGTTTAAAGCAGAAGCAATTATGGAAGCTTTATTTTAATTTTTCTTAAAGCTATTTCCTGCTTTTCGCACTCGCTTTTTTTGAGAAAAACAAAAAAGAGCTCAAACAAATGCTATAATCAGGGCTAAACTTGTTGGCCAATATTTTCTTACTTTTTAAACACTCTGCCTTTCCAATGATAGTTTGTAAAAAACGATTTTAAAACAATAAAAACACTGAAAAAGGGATAAAAAATTGCACTAAACAAATACCATCTGTAGAGTGTTTTTTTATGTTCGTAAAAACGCAGTGTAGGTATAAAAAGCACCAAATCAATTAATAATTTAGCAACAAGTGTTGCTAATATTATATAAATATTACTCACAAAAAGCACACAAAAAATAATACTTAGATTTACTAAAAAAATAAATGCACCAATTAATTTTGCAGCAATTAAGTTTAAATTACTTGTTTTTGCTGCCCATCTTACTCTTTGGTTTATCAAATCTTGCCAATTTTTTACAGGAAATGTATGTACTGTAGCGTCTTTAGATTTTAAAAATTGCACAGCGTTTTTATCAGATTTTAAAAATTTTTCGAATATAAAAATATCATCTCCACTTGCAATGTTGTTGTTGCCATCAAAACCATTTAAGTTTAAAAACTCATCTTTCTTATAAGCTAAATTTGCACCATTACACAAAAAAGGAAACTTTAAACCAAAACTACCAATAGTTGTGCCTTGTAAACTCATAAAATCTAATAACTGAAACTGCTCTATAGAATTATTTTGAGCCATATAATTTACAGGAGCAACTATCATTTTTGGTTTTTTTAGTTGAATGAAATTATCCAAAGTGTTTAACCAATTTTTTGGTGCCATACAATCTGCGTCTGTAGTTACAATCCAATTATATTTAGCTAAAGAAATTGCTGTTGTTATGGCATCTTTTTTTGGAGCGTTTGATTTTCGCTTATTATTGATGATTTTGATGTCAGTTCGAGTAATTTCGCTTTTTTGCGAAATTGTATCGAGATTTTTTTCAATTACAGCCACAGAGTCATCTGTAGAAGCATCGTCGACAAAAATAAATTCTACTAAATTTTTAGGGTAATTTATTTGGTGAATTGATGCCAATAATCTGGGTAGGTTTTCTGCTTCATTTCTAAACGGAATAATAACAGAAAAAGTGTTTTTGCATATTCTATTTTCATTTTGAAAACTTTTTATATTTTTAAAACCAATTGCTATGGCAATTATTAAAATTGCGTAAAGAATACCAATAGAAACCAAAAACCAAATCATAAGGCAAGTTTTGGTTTAAAAGTAACCACAAAATAACTTCCTATAATTGCTGGAACCACAAAATTTAGTACCCACATAGAGGTTGTAATAGTTAAAATAGTAAGACTATTTACTTGCAAAAAAGAAAAGATAATCACAGCAATAGAACTTTTTAAAACTACATCAAATAAAGAAAGCATAGGAATTACAGAGCTACATAAATACATGGCTGAAATAGCTGTTATTGCATCTAAATAAGAAATATCAACCTTAAAAATAAACAATAAAAAGTAAAATTGATGTGTAAAAATCACAAATCTTAAAAAGGCTAAAACGCTCACTTTCCAATGAGTTTTCTTAGAAATTTTAATAGCAAAAGGATGGAAGTAATTTTTATTTTTTAAAATGTATTTCCATAAAACAAATCCTAAAAAAACAGATAAAATGGTTCCAAAAAAACTATATAAAATCATATTTAGAGCTATTTGTAAATCTAAATTCCAGAAAAAATAAATACAACCTAAAACACCAAAAAAAAGTGTTGCAAAAAGTTGATGTATATTACCAACAAAGTTTAAGGTTACAATTTTCTTTCTGATAGTTTTATCAAAAAAAAGTGCTTTGGCTCCATATTCTCCAATTCTATTGGGCGTAATTAAAGAGGCAGTTAAAGAAGCTAAACTTTGTTTTGTGGCATCAAAAAAGGAACTTTTAGAAATACTTTGGACTAAAAGATGCCATTTCTTAATTTCTAAAAACCAATTTAAAAACGATAAAAAGATTAAAAAAAGTAGATTTTTGAATGAAAAAACATCATTTTTTATCAAATTTTGATAAAAAACTGTAAAATCTAAATTTTCATTGTTGTTTAATTTATTAAAAATAAAGTAGCCACAAACAAATACAATCGTTAGTTGTATTATCAACCAAAAGAATTGTTTAGTTTTGTATGATAGCGATTTGTACATTGCATGCAAAGTAACAAATAATCGTCAGTAAAAAAGACGATTTCATCAAAACAATCTGCGATTTTGCCCACAGAAAAAATAATTTTAGGAATAGACCCAGGAACTACCATTATGGGTTTTGGTTTGATAAAAGTAGTTGGTAAAAAGATGGAGTTTATTCAAATGAACGAATTGATTCTAAAAAAATACGATGATCATTATTTAAAGTTAAAATTAATTTTTGAAAGAACGATTGAATTAATCGACACTTATAACCCAGATGAAATTGCCATTGAAGCACCTTTTTTTGGAAAGAATGTACAAAGTATGTTAAAACTAGGTAGAGCACAAGGAGTTGCCATGGCTGCTGGTTTGTCTAGAGAAATTCCGATTACAGAATATTTACCTAAAAAAATTAAAATGGCAATTACAGGAAATGGAAGTGCCAGCAAAGAACAAGTTGCTTTGATGTTAAAATCGCTTTTAAACTTAAAAACCTTACCCAAAAACTTAGATGCTACAGATGGTTTGGCTGCTGCAGTTTGTCATTTTTACAATTCAGGTAGAGTTGTGGGTGGCAAAAACTATACGGGTTGGGCAAGTTTTGTAAAGCAGAATGAAAAGAGAGTTAAGAAATAATTCTTTAGTTTTCATTAGCAGTAGTATTAGCAGTAGCAGTTTGCATTGGCAGTTTACAGAACAAGATTAAAATTTAGATAGTATTTTAGTTAATTATAAATTTATGAGTTTTACAGATTTATTAGCATTTAAAAAATCGTTTTCTTTAGCAATGAATATTTTTGAAATTTCAAAAAGTTTTCCAAAAGAAGAAAAATATTCTCTTACAGACCAAATTAGAAGGTCTTCTAGAAGTGTTTCTGCAAATATTTCTGAGGCTTATAGAAAAAGAAGATATCCAAAACATTTTATTAGTAAATTAACAGATGCTGATGCTGAAAATTCAGAAACATATACTTGGTTGTTATTTTGTTCTGAATGTAAATATATCAACAAGAATATATTAGAAATTTTATCTAAAGAAAGCTTAGAAATTGGGAAAATAATAAACTATATGATTAATAATCCAAGTAAGTTTGGATCAGTTTAGAACTGTAAACTGATACTGAAAACTGAAAACTATTTTATGTCAGGAATCTACATCCACATCCCTTTTTGTAAACAAGCATGTTTTTATTGCGATTTTCACTTTTCTACTTCTTTAAAAAAGAAAAAAGATATGATTTCTTGTTTGATTAAAGAAATCGAAATTAGAAAAGTTGAACTGCACAATGAAATAGTGGAAACTATTTATTTTGGTGGAGGTACACCTTCTGTTTTAAATACAGAGGAAATTCAGCTTTTAATAAAAGCGGTTTATAATAATTTTAAAGTTATTGAAAACCCAGAAATTACTTTAGAAGCCAATCCTGATGATTTATCGGAAGACAAAATAATAGAACTTTCTAAAAGTCCGATAAATAGATTAAGTATCGGAATTCAATCTTTTTTTCAGAAAGATTTACAATTGATGAATCGTGCTCACAATTCAGAAGAAGCTAAAAATTGTTTGCAAATTGCCACGCAGTATTTTAAAAACATTTCTGTAGATTTAATTTACGGGATTCCAGATTGTACCAATGAAGAATGGAGAAAAAAGCTATGCTTTAACAGTAGAACCTAAAACAGCATTAGAAAGCTTGATTAATAAAGGGAAAATTAAAAATGTAGATGAAGAAAAAGCAGCAGAGCAATTTTATATTTTAGTAGAAGAACTAAAAAATGCAAATTATATGCATTATGAATTGTCTAATTTTGGGAAAGAAGGTTTTTTTAGTACAAATAATTCGTCTTATTGGTTAGGTAAATCTTATTTAGGTATTGGGCCTTCTGCACACTCTTTTGACGGGAAACAACGTAGTTGGAATGTAAGAAATAACTCAAAATACATAAAATCTATACAAGAAAATAGTTTGCCAATAGAAAGAGAAACCTTGTCTAAACAAGATGTTTATAATGAATATGTGATGACTGGTTTAAGAACTATTTGGGGGGTTTCTTTGCAAAAAATTGCCATAGATTTTGGGAATCTTTATTTAGAGTATCTAAAAAATCAATCTAAAAAACACTTACAAAATAACTTATTGATTGTAGAAAATAATGTTTTAAAAGCTACAAACAAGGGTAAGTTTTTAGTAGATGGTATTGCCTCAGATTTATTTATGATTTCTTAAATATTTACAAAAATGCTTTGACGTATAGTTTTTAAATAACAATTAAAAACTTATATTTGAGATTACAGCTATAAAACAATCAACAAGTACAAGCTTAAAATTAGATGAAAGCAATAGTAGAATACAATTCAAGAAAAATTACTGTAGATATTTCTAATCCTATAGATATTTCTATACCAATAGATCCTAAGAAAAAGAACGTAAATGCCTGGTATATAGATGATCCAAAGATTTTTCCTCAAGAGTTTGATGGCGAAAAAGTTAAAGTTTCTGAAGGTGCTGTTGTAAATTTTAATGACATTCATTTTAATCCACATTCTCATATAACGCATACAGAATGTGTTGGTCATATTACAAAAGAAATCCATTCTATAAATAAAAATCTCAAGTATTTTATTTTTTTAGCAGAAGTAGTTACGATTGCTCCTTTGTTTCATAATGGCGATTTTATAATTGGAGTAAAACAGTTAAGCAAGGCTTTAAGAAATAAAAAACGTGATGCTATTGTAATAAGAACCTTACCTAATTTAGAGGATAAAAAGAGCATGCAATATTCAAATACAAACCCAACGTATTTATCAGAAAAAGCGGCTATTTATTTGAGAGAAAAAGGAATTAAGCATTTATTAATAGATTTGCCTTCCGTTGATAAAGAAAAAGATGATGGGAAGCTTTTGTCACACAATGCTTTTTGGAATACTGGTGGAAAAGTTAGAATGGATGCCACAATTACTGAGTTTATTTATGTTCCAAACAACGTAGAAGATGGTGAGTATTTACTAAATCTTATGATTGCTCCTTTTGAGAACGATGCCACACCAAGTAAACCTGTTTTATACGAGATTTTAAAGTAATTTTTTTTATTATGAAAAATACATTAAAGCTTGAAGAGTTCGCTATGTTTGGTTTTTCAATCTTCTTATACAATCAATTAGATTTTAGTTGGTGGTTGTATTTAGCATTATTTTTCTTGCCAGATATTAGTTTTCTAGGATATGTAATTTCTACTAAAGTTGGTGCTGTTTTCTATAATATTTTACATCATAAAGGTATTGCAATAGCACTCTATTTATTAGGTGTTTACAGTGATAATAACTACTTACAATTAGCAGGCATTGTTTTATTTGGGCATGCTTCTTTCGATAGAATTTTAGGCTATGGTTTAAAATACTCAGATAGTTTTAACAATACACATTTAGGTAAAATTGGTAACAAATAGATTTTTAAAGGTGTAATTTCAATTGTAATTTTTGAAAGTTTTTTAGATGCATAAAATCGATTTTAAAACCTTAAAAGTATTGGCTTTGTCAATAATATCTTTAATTTGTTACTTGTTTTTAGAGAATTCTGAAAAAGTAAATGAAAGGCTTTTAAGATTTAAAAGTAATAATTCAATTAATGAATTTGGATTTTATGTGGTAATTAATTTATTAAAATGGTTTTTATTTATTTTTGGTATCATTGCTTTAACTATGCTTATTGTAAAAGTCTATAAAAGAAAGAGAAAACTGTAAAATGCCTAAAACCATTTCTTTCTCTTAAAATACCAAACAGCTCCAATAGTTACAAAAACCATAACTCCTAATAAAACAAAATACCCATATTTAAATTTTAATTCGGGGATATTTTCAAAATTCATCCCATAAATTCCGGCCAAAAAAGTCAATGGTATAAAGACAACAGACAAAATGGTTAGGGTTTTCATAACTTCATTTAGTCTATGACCTTGAATACTAAAAATCAAATTTATTTTACTTTCTAATTCTTGCAATTCAAAATCTATATTAGAAATTAAATTGTTGGCTTGCTCTTTTAATTCGCTGTAATATTTAATATCAAAACCTTCAATTTTTATTTTTTCTAACTTTATAATGGTGTCTTTTAAACTTAAAGTTGCTTTTTTAAAGTTGAATAATTCTTGTTTTCTTTTTTCTACCAAAGATGTGAATTCTGGCGTAGGTTTTATATTTACAGCATCTAATTGATTCGCACTTAACTCTATATTTTTTTGATAAGTATCCTCGTAGTTATCTACAATAGACTCTAAAATTAAAAATAACAAATAGTCTGCTTTTTTCTTTCTAACAATACCTTTGTTGTTTTCTAAGCGTTCGCGAATCCAATTAAAATAATCGCCTTCTTTTTCTTGTATGCTCCATAAAAAACCAGACGAAAAAATAAAAAACATTTGTTCAGAATCTAAGTTTCTACTTTCGGTTTTTAATATACGTGTACTAATAAATACCAAATCGTTTAATAAAATTACTTTGTTAGAATGCTCATCATCCATAAATAATTTTATTAAAAAATCGTCTAATTTATTTATACTAATTATTTTCTTAAATATTTCTCTATAATTTATTCCATAAGTATTTAACCATTCTGTAGAAGGGGTTGTGTTGGTTAGTTGAATGTCAGAAATCGCTTCGTATTTTGTATTCTGATAGCTTTTTTTAGAATAGCTAATTAGAGATGTGTTTTTTAAAAACTCGTTTTCCATTTAAATAATAATTGTAAATTTGATACATAAAGATACTTTTTAAATTATAAACAAACGCATAATTTATGCATGTAGAGCAATTAAGAGATTTTTGTATTGCCAAAAAAGGAGTTACAGAACATTTTTCTTTTGACCAAAGTACGCTGGTTTTTAAAGTGATGGGAAAAATGTTTGCATTAACTCCTCTAGAAAAATGGGAAAAAGGAGATTCTTTTGTCAATTTAAAATGTGATCCAGAAAAATCGGAAGTATTAAGAGCCGATTATGAAGGTATTTACCCAGGTTTTCACATGAGTAAAAAACACTGGAATACAGTTGTGGTAAATACTTTTGATGTTCCTGATACATTAGTTTTAGAACTTATAAACCATTCTTATGAATTGGTGATAAGTGGTTTGACTAAAAAGTTGAAAGCCGAATTAGAAAAGTTATAAATGAAAAAAGAAGTTTTAAGACAAATTTATAAACAAAAAAGAGCTGATTTATCTCTCTTAGAAATAGAAAAATTACAACAAAACATCTATAAACAAATTTTTAATTTAGATATCTCTGATATTAATACAGTTCATCTTTTTTTATCTTTAATAAGATTTAAAGAGATAAACACAAAACCTATTATCAATTTTTTTAGAGCCAAAAACAAACAAATTGTAGTAAGTAAATGCAATTTTAAAAACCATACGCTATCTCATTTTTATTTGGATGAGAACACGAAATTAGAAACCAATAAATTTGGTGTTCCAGAACCTATAGATGCAAAACCAGCTTTAGAGAAAGATTTAGATTTGGTATTTGTACCGCTTTTAATTTCTGATACCCAAAATTTTAGAGTAGGTTATGGCAAAGGTTTTTATGATCGTTTTTTAGCAAATTGTAGTAAAGATTGTAAGAAAATTGGACTTAATTTTTTTGCACCGATTGCTAAAATAGAAGATATAGACCAATTTGATATTGCTTTGGACAAAATTATATATCCAAAGCCTTTAATTTAAATAACAAATTAGGATTGGGACAAATCGATTTCCAAAATTCTATTTCACTTTCATAAGCAACACCAGGAAAATCGTTTTTAAAATCTAATAAGGTTAGCATTATTTGAAAATGCAAATGCGGTACCCAATTTCCGTTTTCTGTGGCATTACCTAACTGACCAATTTGTGCTCCCTTTCGTATAATGTTACCCACTTTATGTTTTTCTATACTTGCTAAAGATAAATGCCCATATAAGGTAAAAAACACATTGTTTTTAGTTTTGTGTTTTAAAATAAGCAAGCCTCCATAACCTTTATCAAAATTATCATCTGTTATACAAACAATTTCGCCATCCAAAAGGGCATTTACAGGAGTTTGAGCAGGTAACCAAAAATCGACGCCTAAATGTGTATCTCTTTTTTCTACACCGTTTTTAGTATTTCTTTTATAAATATCAGATGTGTATAAGGCTCTTTTTTCTAAATAACCACCAGCAATAATTTTAGTGGGATTTTCAGTTTGAATTTCCTCTAACTTAGTTTCAAAATAAGGAAGATTGTTAAACTCCTTAATTGTTTTTACATGTGTATTATTGATGCTTAAGTCTATATGAATGACTTCATTTTTAGATACAGATGGAAATAAATATTTTAAGGAAAACTCCTCTGATTTTGCCCAACTTTTAAACGATTTTAACGCTTCTTTTTTTTGCATCATCAAAAATAGAATATTCTATTTAGAAATAGAAAATTACTTTTTATTATTTGTAGTTTTGTGTAAAACAGTTTTAAAATGATTGTACAAGGAAACATTGTAGATATTGCAAACAGAAAGATTTTTAAAGGTGAAGTTGAGTTTGAAAACGAACGTATTGTAGAAATTAGAGAAAAAAATCACCAATGTGAAAATTACATCTTACCAGGTTTTGTTGATGCACATATACATATAGAAAGTTCTATGTTGGTGCCGTCTGAATTTGCGAAAATTGCCGTTAAACATGGTACCGTTGCTACAGTTTCAGATCCGCATGAAATAGCCAATGTTTTAGGTGTTAAAGGCGTTCATTTTATGATTGAAAATGGAAAAAAAGTTCCGTTGAAATTTAATTTTGGTGCACCAAGTTGTGTGCCAGCAACTTCGTTTGAAAGTGCTGGAGCAATTATAGATGCTGATGATATTAAACAAATGATGCAAAACCCAGATATTAAATATTTGGCAGAAATGATGAATTATCCTGGAGTGTTGTTTGATGATGCTGAGGTTTTAGCAAAAATTCAATATGCAAAAAACAATAATAAACCCATTGATGGGCATGCTCCAGGTTTAAGAGGTAAAGACGCAACCAAATATATTGCTGCTGGAATTTCTACAGACCACGAATGTTTTTCTTATGAAGAAGCAAAAGAGAAACTAGAAAAAGGCATGAAAGTAATTATCAGAGAAGGTTCTGCAGCCAAAAATTTTGAGGCATTAATTGATTTGTTGCCAGAAAACTACCAAAATATGATGTTTTGTTCTGATGATAAACATCCAGATGATTTGTTGTTAGGGCATATTAATCAACTATGTGAAAGAGCAGTTGCTAAAGGAATTGATATTTTTAAAGTATTAGAAGCAGCATGTGTAAACCCTGTAAAACATTACAATTTAGAAGTGGGTCTATTACAAAACGGTGATTATGCAGATTTTATTGTAGTAGAAAATTTACAAAACTTCAAAGTTTTAGAAACCTATATTAATGGTGAATTGGTGGCAAAAAATGGAGAAAGTTTTTTAAAATCTGTCGATTTTGAAATTTTAAATAATTTTAATACTGATAAAAAAAAAGTAGAAGATTTTAGATTTGAATCTTCCGCAGCAAAAATTAGAGTAATCGAAGTTTTAGATGGCGAATTGGTGACTAACCAAATTGAAGCAGAAAGTTTCATTGAAAACGGGAATTTAGTTTCAAATACAAAAATTGATGTTTTAAAAATGACAGTGGTAAACCGTTATAAAAACGAACAACCAGCCATTGCCTTTATTAAAAATTTCGGACTTAAAGAAGGTGCTATTGCAAGCTCTGTTGGGCACGATTCTCATAACATCATTGCTGTTGGTGTTTCTGACGAAGTTATTTGTAAAGCTGTAAATTTAATTATTGAAAATAAAGGTGGGATTTGTGCAATAAACGATACAGAAGAAAAAATAGTTTCTTTACCAGTTGCAGGTATTATGTCTGATAAATCTGCAAATGAAATAGGCAAACAATATGCTGAATTAGATAAAATGGCAAAACAAATGGGTAGCCAATTAAAAGCACCGTATATGAGTCTGTCTTTTATGGCGTTGCTGGTTATTCCGTCTTTAAAGTTGTCAGATAAAGGTTTGTTTGATGGGAATACCTTTAAATTTACTTCTTTAGATTTTTCTTAAGTTCAAAGTTCAAAGTTTAGTTTTGTTTTTTTTTGCGATTGAGTGTCATTTCGACTTTATGGAGAAAACTCAAAAGAATAGTTAGCTTATAAACTATGAGAACTTTCGGCTTTATTGCGCTCCGCTCTAAATGACAATTGATACAATAAATTAAAAAAGCCAGCAAATAAGTTTAGCCACGATTGAAATGGCATCCTTTTTTTGTTTTTCACAAAAAAAGATATAATGGAAAGCGTGAAATAGCTTCTAAAAAATAATCTTATTTAATTGATTACTTTTGCCAAAAATCAATCAACATAAAAAATGAGTTTACAACAAGATTTAGAAAATAGAAGTGGTAACCAATGCGAATTGTGTGCTGCAACCAATAATTTAAGTATTTACGAAGTAAAACCGACTTCTACTGGTGGCGTAGATGGTAGTTTGTTGGCTTGCGAAACTTGTGTAGACCAAATAGAAAATCCAGAAAATACAGACGCAAATCATTGGCGTTGTTTAAACGATGCCATGTGGAGTGAGTTTAGAGCTGTAAAAGTTGTGGCTTGGAGAATGTTGCATAGATTGAAAAAGGAAGGCTGGCCACAAGATTTGTTAGATATGATGTATTTAGAAGACGATGATTTGCGTTTTGCAAAAGAATCTGGAGATCATTTAGACGAAAGCGAAAAAATAATTCATAGAGATGCCAATGGCGCTATTTTACAAGCTGGAGACTCTGTGGTTTTAATTAAAGATTTAAAGGTAAAAGGTTCTAGTATGGTTGCCAAACAAGGTACAGCTGTGCGTAGAATTTCTTTAGATCATGAAAATGCAAAATATATTGAGGGTAAAGTTGGCCCTACGCAAATTGTAATTATTACCGATTACGTTAAAAAAATGGCCGAGAAAGAATAGTCTGTCATTTCGAAATGAACTTTTTTAAGCGATTGAGAAATTTTTAGGAAAAGATTTATCAAAAAAGTCGAAATGACATTACAGTTCTAAGTATTTGGGCGTTCCCTTTCAGGTCGCGCTTTTCGCACTCGCTTTTTTTCTAAAAAAAGAAAAAAGAGCTCAAACAATTGCTGCAATCGCTAACGCAAGTACTTGCCAGTTTTTTGCTTTAGAGCATTTTTTGTTGTTTTTTATAAAACGAATCTGCTTGCAACTTCATTAAATCGCGAGCCATTTTTTGTTTGTAAGCATACAACTCCTCTTCAGTGGTAATATCTTCATAAACTTTTTTACTTACCAAAATATCTGCTTGTAACATTTTTTCTCTCTGTTGCACTTGTTGTTGTACCCAAGTTTTTACTGCAGTTTCATTGTCTTCTAGTTTAAAATCATATTCGCCTTTTGGCGAAATTAATTTTGCAAAAATTGGCGATGTTTCTATAGCCAAAAACAATAAGAAAATAAAGAAAGAAGGTAACCAAGGTAGTTTGTCAAGTGCATTTATTCTAGCCATTAAGCCATCAAAATTTGCAATAATAGGTTGTGTTTTGGTTTCCGTTATTTTTTGTTTTTCTAACAAGTTGGCAATTGCCAATTCTTTATTTTTAATTTTTAGGGCATTTTCTTTTTTAAGTTGATTCAATTCAGCCAAAGCAGCATCATGTTTTTGACGCTTTTCTTTATAAACAGGACCTTTACCTAAGAGTTTTGTGCCTTTTCTACCTTCTGCTTCTGCAATATAGGTTTCATATAGTGCATTTGTAGTATTTTCTTTGGTAGTTATTTCTTGTTTTAAAGCTTCAATTTCGGTATTTATTTTAGTTATTTCTGGCAAAAATTGTTGTGAAATTTGTGTTTTGTTCTCTAGAGTCATTTGGTTTTTCTCTGTTAGCAAAATTTGGTTGATTTCTTTTTCAAACAACTTTAGTTCTAAAGGTTTCGAAATTACAATGGCAATAATAACAGCCAATATTATTCTGGGTGTTGCTTGTAAAATTTCTTTCCATTTATTGTCTGACTTTTTGATTGTGGAAACAATAAACCTGTCTAGATTAAAGATAAGTAAACCCCAAATGAGCCCGAAAAAAATAGCAGCAACTAAATTATCAAACACTGTAAAAAGCGCATAACTACCAGCAATAGTTGCCATAACTGCTGTAAAAAATACGGTGGCTCCAATACCAACGTATTTGTTTTGTTCGCCATTAGAACAGTTGTTTATCAAGTTTTTGTCGACACCAGAACAGGTGATAAAGAATTGTTTAAGCACGTTGTTTTTGTTTAAAGTATAATACTACAACGTATTAAAAGAGAATTTGTTACATGAAAAAACCTTGAAAATTACTAAAATGAATTTAGTAATTTTCAAGGTTTTGAGTTTTAAATAATTGAGCTCTATTTAGTTTTCTTAAAAACTTTAGAATATACATTTTGTAAATTGTCTGAGCTCATTTTTTTGTTTTTAAATTTATCTAAACTTACGGTTAAAATTCCATTTTTATCTTCTTTCGTATTTATTATACATAATGGGTTTTTATGCAAATAACTATAAACATTATTAATATCAGATTTTTTTCCATCAACTTTATAATTGAAATTATCTGTTTTTAAAGTAGTTGCTTGTATAATGGTTTTTCTTAGCAAAAATTGTCTTTTTTCATCATCATTTAATTTTGATTCTGTTTCTCTTTGCTTTTTTACTTCATCTAAAGAGTTAAAAATTAAACTTGTCTTTTTATTTACATTTTTAATAAAGCTAGAAGGAGCTTTCTTTGGAGGTGGGGGAGGAGGTAAATCATTTCCAGTTCTTTTTTTCCAAGCTTTGTAAGCCTTTTTTGCTTTTAGAATTTCTTCTTTAGAAGCATTTGGCTTTGGAGGTGGAGGTGGCAATAATAGCTTTTCTTTTTCTGTTAATTCGCTTAGTTTTTTATACCAAATTTTATCTCCTTTTCTTAATCTAACATAAGGTTTTATAGGATTTACTGGGAAAGGAATTTTGTTTTTATCTGCTTTTGACATTCTAAAATACATACCACCTAAGTCAGAAAATTCTCTATCAATTAGTTTCTTCTCAATTTTAGTTTTAAAAACATAATGTTTACCAGTGTTTTTTAATTTTTCTAAGTTTTTATACTTCTTTTTATATTCTTTTACAATATCTAAATCTACAAATTTACCATTCAAATAATATTTTGCTACTCTTTTATTTTTATCAAAAGTGTAATAATACCTTTGATTATCAATAGTAATAAACCATCCCATATTAAACTTAATAGAGTCTTTTTTAAATGCAATCTTTAAAGAGTTTACATTTTTTAGTTTTTCTCTAATATCTATAATTTTGTCATCATTAGTTTGCTTATTTACTTTAATGCTCGTTGTTAAAAATGGAATTTCTTTACCAACACTTTGTTTAGAACTCGGGTTATTTTTAATAATCGGAGAATCTATATATTCCTTTTTAGGTTGTTCTTCAATAATTTCTCCAACCTTAAATTCTTCGTCTAAATATTTCTGAAATTTTTCTACTCTTTTTTTATTTTGAGCCTCAAAATATTTTGTGGTTTCTAAATGTGCTTGGTTTTCTTGTGGAAAACGTTTGCTTCTAGCATTCTTATACACATGACTATTAGAATATTTTGCAAAATCTGTGTATTTATAATCATTTAAAGTAGTATTTTCGACTACTTTTCCGTCAATCCAGACAGCATACTTTGATTTGTCTTTTAAAGCTTCAAATTGTGCTTTGGTTGGCAGTTTTTTCTTTAATTTTAATGGTGGAGGTGGAATTAACCTTGCTTTTTCTTTATCACTTAATTCGCTATATTTTTTGCTTACATACTTTCCGTTTTTATCTTTTGTCTGAATGGTTAAGTTTCTGTAAACATACTTTTTATATATTTCAGACTTAGTTAAGCTTTTTTGTTCAGAAATTGGTTCTTCAATAATTTCAATAATTTCTTGTTTTTCTTGGGCTTCCACTCTTTCTGCAAAGAGAAAAACAAACACTGCTAAAAGTGGCATTACAGCCAGTTTTTTGATCCAAATAATGGATTTTGAACTTTGTGTTGTCATCATTTTTAATCTTTTTTTCGTTAATGAATAATTTAAATTACTGGCCAAGTAATATTCGTTGTTCCAAGCAGCTTTGTTTACTAGTAAATGCTGATATTGGAAAGTGTTTTTATGTGTGTTAATTACTGTTGAATCTGCTAAAAATTCGTGGTTCAATTGAATTGCTTTTTTTAGGAAAATAAACAACGGATTGATCCAAAACACAATTTGTAAAACCTCAATTAATAGTACATCAATCGTATGTTTTTGGGTAACGTGTGTCAATTCGTGTGTAAAAAGTTCTTTTTCAATTTCATCATTAAAATAAGCGGTTTTATTGATAAATATAGCATTCCAAAAAGTGTGTGGTAAAATCTCATCATCAACTAAAACGAATGTAGCATTTGCTTGTTTTACTTGTTGATTTATTTTTATTTTTTTAATAATTTTATATAGGTTTCTTCCAAAACGAAATAGTAAAATAGCGGAAACTAAAAGATACATACCTATTAAATATTTGGTGTAATTTATAGGTGTTTCCTCTATAGCTATTGGGGTAAAATCTTCGATAATTATGGGTGCTACTATTTCATTTTCTAATATAACTGCTGTTTCTGGAACGGCTGTAATTGTAATAGTTGCAAACGGAATTAAGAAAGAAACCAACACACCAAACAACAAGTAATATCTGTTAAAAGTGTGCATTTTTTCTTTTTCTAAAACCAAATGATAGAAAAATAGCAACAACGCCAAACAAGCTGCAGATTTTAAGAAATAGGTGATCATTTTTTTTGTTTTTTAATTTGACTGTCAATTACCTTTTTTAATTCTTCTAATTCTTGGGTAGATAAATCGGTTTCTCTGGTAAAAAAAGAAGCAAATTGGCTCGCAGAATCATTAAAAAAGTTTTTAATGAGTCCGTTTACATGATTCGAAAAATAATCTGTCTTTTTAATAATTGGATAGTATTCTCTAGACTTACCAAACAATTTATAGCTGATAAACCCTTTGTCTAAAATTCTCTTTAGCAAAGTAGCAACCGTTGTTGTTGCTGGTTTTGGTTCAGGAAAATCTTCTAACAAATCTTTTAAAAAAGCTTTTTTACGTTTCCATAAATACTGCATTAATTGCTCTTCTGTTTTAGATAATTGCATGGTTTCTTAATTTTATTCTACAAACATAGAATAAAAAATTGAATTCTACAAATGTAGAGTTTAAAATCAACTATTCTTTTTAATTATATTTGTAGCAAATCGTTTATTATATTATAGAAAATGAAGAAATTTTTAATTTTAGTAGTATCTATATTTTTTATGGCATCATGTGCAACAAAAAAATTTAATCCAAAATGGTTAAAAAAAGAAGCTCCAGCCACTTTTACAGCCCGTTTTGAAACCACACAAGGTAATTTTGACATCGAAGCTGTTAGAGAATGGTCTCCAAAAGGGGTAGACAGATTGTATCAATTAATAAAATACAATTACTATCAAGATGTAGCTATTTTTAGAGTAGTGCCTAATTTTGTGGCGCAATTTGGTATTCATAACGATTCTTTAATCAATAAAAGTTGGCAAAAAGGGATAGATGACGAACCAGTAATCAGAAAAAACGATTCTATGACTTTAGCGTTTGCTAGAGGAGGCGTAAAAACAAGATCCAATCAAATTTTTATCAATCTAAAAAACAATCCACGTTTAGACAAGTTGGCGTATTCTGGGGTTACAGGTTTTCCTGTAGTTGCAAAAGTAATTGCGGGTCAAGAAAATGTGTTGAATTTTTATGATGGTTATGGAGATGGTTTAGGCAGAAAACAAGGTAAAATTAACAAATTAGGCAACCAGTTTTTAAAAGAAAATTATCCAAAAGTAGATTATATTTTAAAAGCATATATCTTAAAAAAGTAACATCATTTGGGCGTTTTAACTGGCTTTACGTTACAATCTTTTGTGCCGAAAAGGCACAAAAGGATTTCCACTGCAATCCCTAACGCAGCTTTTAGCATATTAAAAATACCGTTTAAAATTATGAAACTAAAATTAATATTAATTCTTTCTTTTATTAGTCTTCAAAACTTTTTTGCACAAGAAAAGTTCGAAAAAGAATATAGAGTTAAAGAAAAGGAAGTACCAAAATTGGCAGCAAAAATTTTACAACAGTGGAATTTTCCTAAAAAAGTAAAATGGTATGCAGAAGAAAGTAACCTTGGTAAAACTTTTGAAGCCAAAACCTGTTTTAATAAGCATAAGTATAGTTTCGAGTTTAATGAAAAAGGCGAAATTTTAGACGTAGAAAAAAAGGTAAAGCTAAAATCACTTTCTATTAAAGAACAACAGGTTATAGAGAAAGTATTAACTAAAATATTTAAAAAATATAGAATTAAGAAAATTCAAATACAATATTCAGGTTCAGAAAATGCTATTTACAAACAAATATTTCAATTAAATACTACACAACAAAAACCCGTAATTAAATATGAAATTGTAGTAAAAGGTAAAAAAGATAACAAAAAAGAAAATTTCGAAATCTTAATAAACCAACAAGGAAAAATAGAGCAGCTAATGAAAATAAAGTCTATTTTATCTCTAAACCTAGAATTTTAATGAAGCTACTAGTTTTATTTTTTCTTTTATTTTCTGTATCAACTTTAATTGCTCAGTCAGATACAAATTTAGGTTTTTTACCAAAGGTGGTTTTATCAAAAAAAATAAACAATCACTCAAAATGGGTAAATAGTTTAGAGCAAAGAACTTTTTTTTACGATGATGATTTTAAAATAGCTCATAGTCTTATAGATTTTTCAACTATCTATTCCACAAGAATTGCCGACAATCAATCTATAAACCTAGGTTATATTTTACGTTTTAGAAATTCTGAAACTATCCATAGAACGTTTCAGCATTATAACTTTATAGGTAGTTACAATGCCTTAAAAATAGCAAATAGAATTGCTTTTGAACAGTTTTATCAACCTAAAAAAAAAACTACTTTTAGAACACGTTACAGAGTAAGTTTAGAAAAGCCATTAAATGGAGAAAGAGTAGATGTAAAAGAATTTTATTTAAAAATAGGCAACGAATATTTATATGATTTTGCCGATAATGATTTAGAAATTAGACTTACTCCTTATTTAGGTTATCAAGTTTCTAATAAAGATAAAATAGAATTTGGTGTAGATTACAGAGTTGGTAATTTTTTAAATAAAGCAACAGAAAATGCCATTTGGTTTAGAACTACTTGGTATATTTCTATCGATTAAGCGGAAATTCATTCACCCAATGAAAACCTCTAGAGTTTATTAAAAAATCTTTGGCTTTCTTTTTTTGAAGCTTTATAAAAACCGTATCAGTTTTAATTTTACCAGCAAGCGTAACAATAGAATCCTTGTTTATCAATTGAAGCGTATCTAAGTTTTCAGATTTATAATCTCCAAATACAACCGTATTTTTAATAGTATCTACAATAAATGTATAATAGTTTTGTTGGTCATCAAAATTTTTTATGCTTGCCATTTTAGCTCTATCAATAGCAATATATTTCCATTGTTTAGTAAAATCTTTTTTTGCTATGTCTGTACCTTTTTTAAATGTAGTTACTTTCCAAACCCCAAATAAAGCTGTTTTTGGTGCTATATATTGTTTTTTATACCTTGTGTAACTTGTAAAAATAAATAAACCACAAGTTAATACCACCAATACTAATTTTACAATGGCAATAATTCTTGTTTCTTCTTTATTTAGCTTTGGGTAAATGGTATAGTTTGTAATATTTTTGTTTAATAATAAGACACCAAACACTCTTTTAGCATCTGCCAGTAGTAGTAACAAACCCATTAACATTAAATGAAAAGAAAATATCTTTACAGGAATATCAAAACATAAATTCATCATAAAAACATTAAGCATTACCACAACAGTGGCAATGGCACCAAATGTTTGCGTTCTTCTAAAAAGTAATAATAAACCCGCTGTTACTTCTGCCAAACCAGCAAAAAAGCTGTAAGTTTTAGAAAACCCCATAAAAGTCCATGCAAGACCCATTGGAGATTTGTCTCCTAAATTTTTAATTAAATCGGCGTTAGATACTTCAGACATTTGAAGATGAAATATTTTTACAAAGCCATAATTTAGCATAAAAAAGATAACAATAATTCTAATAAATACTAAAAATCCATATTGGAGTTGGTTGTAAGATTTTCTTTTTTTATCGATGATAGACCATAAAAAAGCACTTATAATAGCCACACAAAAAAATAGAAAAAGTAATAAATATGCGTAGGTTGTATCACCACTTCCTCTTCCATTTGAAGAAAATTCACGTGTAATTTGGAAAATAGATTTGCCAATCCAATTAATCATTGGTTTCCATAAAGGACCCGTAAAAATAGAAACGGTATAAAGTGTAAAATATAAAAACAAAAATCTGAAACTTATTTTTTCAAATAAACTCCAGACTTGTTTTTTTTCTCTTGTAAAAATCATTAAAAAATATTTCTAGCAACAAACTACAAAAATTACTTTAAAAGTGAACTATATTCTTTTTCAAGTTAGATTATGAATCAAAAAAAACCTTCTAAAAATAGAAGGTTTTTTTAAAAGTTATAATATTAATTTTTCATAATTTTTAATAGTTCAAATTGTTCTCCAATCGAAACCTTAACTATATAAAGGCCACTCTTTAACTTTTCTATATTAATGGATTTGGTATTATAATTAGTTAAAACAATTTTACCGGTTAAATCAAAAACTTCTATGGATTCTATATTTTTATCAAAAATAAAAGATAATTGCCCATTAGTAGGATTTGGAAACACTGATAAATTATTAAAATATGTATTGTTAATAGATAGTGTGGTTTTACAGGTTGTTGAGATAGCATTTTCATTTTCTATAATTCCTGTATTTTTAAATGTTACATTATTAAAACCAGCATAATCTTCTGAGTACCTAGTAGCTCGGAATGATCCATTTCCTGTAGGAGTTGAGAATTGATCAAAAACGATATTTTCTGTTACAGGTATTTCATACACCCAAATGACATTTCCTTGAGCATCAATTTCAGTAACTCTACCTTTTGTACTTTCATTTATCAATATGTTTCCATTAGACATTACTTGAACTCCACTTTTAATAGCACCAAACATAACTTCATTCAAAATAGTTCCATCCCAAGAATACGTATAATCTACAGGTAAAAATTTATTAGAACTCATTTGATAATTACCATTATTTATTATTGGTTCTATGATGTGTATAGAAGAATATGTTGCATCAGAACCATAGGCTTCATTACTAAAAACAGAGATTTTACCTTTATGGGGCCCAAATTTTATCCACTTTGGATCATGTTGCTGTCCTAATTTTTGATCTTCAGAAGTACCACCATCATAAACCTCAGGATTTCCCCATCTCCATAAGAAATCACCACCTTTTCCAGAATTTCCTCCGGTACTGCTAGCTGCTTCAGATGTTGTAGTACTATGATCTATAATCATAATCTCATTTATATGTCTTGCAGATATTATAATTTGATCTAATTCTTCATTATAATCAATTCCATTTGCATGAATATAATCTACAGAATTCTCAGCAGCATAATTCATGTCTAACAACTGAGGGTTACCTGCAATAGATCCGAAATTTGGTTTCGAATCATCAAAATCTTGAACTAAATGATCAAAATATTTCCATTCCCAAACTATTTTTGCTGAATCTGTCCCTACAGGTTCAATCTCCACAATTTTTTCTAAAACAAAAGTATCAGGTTCAAAAGAACTATCTTTTCCATTAGCAATCATTTCTGTTTTTGTATATCTATCTTTTACAAGTATCAAAAAATTACCATTTGGTAAAGGTTCAATATCATGATGAAATCTAACACCTAATAAAGTATTAAAGTTAACACTCCATAAAATATTATTATCCCAATCTCTAATATCTGCAGTATTTCTATCCACCTGTAATAAATTACCATTTTCTAAAAAATAAGTAGAAATACTTTTATTTCCAGAATAATCCCACACATTCACAAGTTCTCCGCAGTTGTTAATTAAATGGACTTTATCATCAGAACTATTAAATAATGTGTAACCACTAGATTTTGTGCTATTAACATCATTATAAACTAAACCAACAGTTTCTTGACTGTTTATAGTTATTGACATTGTTAATAAGATAAAAAGTATAATTTTTTTCATAAATTTAGGTTTATAATTGAAGCAAAATTAATGTTTTTTTCTCTTAAAAAAATGATTGAATAGTGTTAAAAAATAAAAATCAGTTTTTTTAAAGTTTAATTTTTGTGCAAAAAAACATTAATAATGTTTAGTAATTTTGTTTTATTTACAATAATAAAGGGTAATTAAAAACTTAGTCGTTATTTTAATAAAAAATTACTTAAAAGTAGATTAGATTTTAAAATTCTATTTTAATCAAGAAAAAAACCAATACTTTAGGCAACTTTTTTTATTTTGATATAAAAATTTTCGTCAAACTCAACTTTAGAGTTTTTAGAATCGAGCTGGACTCTATTCCATTTTAGCCTAGGTTTTATCCATTGTTCTTTACCATCAATTTTTACTTTTACAGGATAGTTAAAACCAGGTACCGTATTTCTCCATTGAACTTTTAAAGTAGCATCTTCAATTTTGTATTCTAAAATAGGAATATTTTTACTCCTTAAATATTGATCAAAAAAAGCATTTAATTTTAGACCTGTTTCTTGCGATAAAAAGTTTTCAATTTGTTGCGTTGTTACTGTTTGATGATAAAAAACTTTATTCATTTTTCTTAAAATCATTCGCCATTTTTCATCATTATTTACATATTGTCTTAAGGTATGTAGCATATTGCCCCCTTTGTTATACATATCTCCAGAACCTTCCTTATTTACATGATAAGGACCAATTATTGGACTTCTATTGGCAATACTTTTTCTTAAACCAATTACATAATCAGCAGCTGCTTCTTTACCATAATAATATTCTAAAAATAAGCTTTCTGAATAGTTTGTAAAGCTTTCATGAATCCACATATCTGCAATGTCTTTATAGGTGATGTTGTTGGCAAACCACTCATGACCAGATTCGTGAATAATAATAAAATCGAATTTTAACCCCCAACCTGTACCAGATAAATCTCTACCTAAATATCCGTTTTTAAATTGGTTGCCATAGGTTACAGAACTCTGATGCTCCATCCCTAAATAAGGTACTTCTACCAATTTAAAGCCATCCTCATAAAAAGGATAAGGACCAAACCAATGCTCAAAAGCTTTCATCATTTTTGGGGCACCTTTAAATTGTTTTTTTGCTTTTTCTAGATTGTATTTTAGTACATAATAATCAAGATCTAAATTCCCTTTTTCTCCTGGATATTTTTCAGAAAAATGTGTGTAATCTCCAATATTAACATTGACACCATAATTATTTATAGGATTTGAAACATACCAGTTATACGTTTTGGTTGCTCCATTATCTATCACACTTTTCAACCTTCCATTAGAAACATCCATTAAATTTTTAGGTACAGTTACACTTATATCCATATTTTCTACTTCATCATACATGTGGTCTTTACAAGGCCACCAAACACTTGCGCCTAAACCTTGACAAGAAGTTGCCACAAAATGATTCCCATTTTTATCTTTTTTCCAAGAAAAACCTCCATTCCAAGGCGCTCTAACAGCCTCTTTCGGATTTCCTTTATAATGTACAATGATGCTCTCTGTATTGCCTACAAGTTGTTTTTTTACTAACTGAACAAAATGTGCATTTCCTTCATGAATTACTTTTAATTCTTGTCCATCTTGTGTTACTTTGGTAATTTCTAAAGGTGCTTGTAAATCTACCTGTAAGGTTTGATATTCTTTTAAAACCTTATACTTTATGGTATTTTTACCAGAGATAAATTTAGTGTCTGGTTTTACTTCAATATCTAAATGATAATACGTTAAATCCCACCAAATTCTTTCTGGAGTAATACTACCTCTTAAAGTATCTTGTTTGGTGAATTTCTTTTTCTCGCTCATTAAACCTTGAGCTTTTATGGAATAAATACTTAGAAAAAGTAAAATTAGGGCAACTATTTTTTTCATTATTTTATTTTAATTGAAAACCTTCAGCAGGTTTTGCATTTAATAGATGTTTTACAAAATAATCCCAACGTTTTCTAGTCATATATTTAGTCATGTTTCCATAACCATGTCTTTTATTAGGAAACAAAATCATATCAAAATCTTTATTAGCATTTATCAAAGCTTCTACAACCAACATCGTATTCGAAGGAGGTACATTGTTATCCATAGAACCATGAGTGATTAATAACTTTCCTTTTAAATTTTTGGCAATTAATTGATTTGCTTGATTGTCATAATTGGTAGTTCCATCAGCTTTTCCTTCTATATTGCCTTCTACTAAAAGCCCTTGCCATTTTTCACCCCAATCAGCTTCATAATTTCTGTTATCATGATTTCCTGCTCCAGAAACAGCCACATCATAAAAATCTGGATATGCAAAAACGGCTCTTGTAGAAGCAAAACCACCACCAGAATGCCCCCAAATACCAACTCTTTCTATATCCATTCCTTTATATTTGTCTGCTAACTGCTTAATTGCTGTAATATTATCTGGCAAACCATTATCACCCATATTGCCATAATAGGCATCATGAAAAGACTTCGAACGCATTGGAGTACCCATGGCATCTACAGCAACTACCACAAAACCAAGTTCTGCCACAGCTTGAAAATCTCTCCAAACAGGTCTAAACCCATAATTACCAACCGAACCAGATTGTGGGCCAGGATAAATATAGTTTAATACTGGGTATTTTTTACTTTCATCATAATGAGATGGCAAACACATAATACCATATAAATCGGTTTTACCATCTCTTGCTTTTACAGAAAACTCTACAGGTTCTTGCCAATTTTGAGCTTTTAATTCAAAAATATCAGCCTTTTCTAAATCCATTATTTTTTCTCCATTATTATTTCTTAATACAGAAATCGGAGGGTTAGTAGTTGTAGAATAGGTATCTACCAACATAGCGTAGTCATCTGAAAAAGTTACAGAATGTGTTCCTTTAGAAGGTGTTAAATTTACAAGGTTTGTACCATTAAAATTTACTTTGTAATAATAATTGTGGTATGGATTTCCTTCTTCTTTTCCACCAGCAGTAAAGTAAATTATTCTATTTTTTTCATCAATCCTTTTAACCTGTTTTACAATCCAATCTCCAGTAGTAATTTGATTTTTTAAATTCCCAGTAGCTAAATCGTACAAATAAATATGGCCCCAATTTGTTTTTTCTGAATACCAAATAAACTCATTAGAATCAAATAATACTTTCCAATTTTCTGTATTTACACCAGATTCATAATACGTTTTTACTTCTTCTTTATGAATTGATGCTACTTTACCATTATAAGCATCTGCAATTTGTAAATGCGCTATTTTATGATCTCTAGAACCAGAAACAAACGCAAATTTAGTTCCTTCTTTATTCCATTGTGCGTCTAACAATTCGTTGTTCCAACCTGCAATATGGTCGGTAGTGGTTCCTCTTTGAAAATCTGGTTTCATTTTTAAACGAATTGTTTTAGGTGTATTTCCTAAATGAATAATTACACGCTCTATGGTAAAAATTTTGTCATCACCGGGCAAAGGATGTTTCCAAGCTTCTAATTTTGGATGTCCAACGTTTGTTGATGTTAAATACATCATGCCAACGCCTCTTGCATCTTGCTGAAAAGTGGCAATTTTATCAGAATTTGGAGACCATTTTAAAACAGCACCATCACTCTTAATCCAACCAGCATTATTGGTGGCATACCCATAATCTTTTTCGCCATCAAAGGTAAGTTGTGTTTTTTTGCCAGAAGCTAAATCTTTTATCCAAAGATTATAGTTGTCTATATAAGCAGCTAATTTTCCATTCGGAGAAACATGTTCGTTTTTACTAGTTCTTTTTCTATTTGATTCATTTTTTTTAATAGAATTGTCTTCTAAATTATATGAATATCTTTCTCTGTAAGCAGAAAAGTTGATTATTTTTAAATCATCAGCAAAAGAAACACTATAAATTGGTAAGTCATTTGCCTTAATGTCTTTATCTAACTCTTTAGAGAGAGCTTCTGCTAATTTTTTATGATCAAAAGCATCTTTTTGGATTTTTGTTTCAGCATCTACCAAGACAAATCTTTTGCCATCTTTGTTGGTGGTACTATAAATCAATTGTTTTTTATTGATGAAATTCGGGTTAGAAACTTGATTATACACCAAACCATATAAACTTCTGTCCATATGTTTTGCAGCGGCTTCATATTCTGCCACCGTAAATTCTTTTTGTTTATCTGAGCTGTTACAACTTACTACTAATAATGAAATACAAGTTGTAATTGTAATTTTTAAAATAAGTTTTTTCATGGTTGTTTATTTTTGTTGATGTAATTCTGTAAAATAATTATAAAAGTAAGGAATTGTTTCGATCCCTTTTAGGTAATTCCAAACTCCAAAATGTTCGTTAGGAGAGTGTATGGCATCTGAATTTAAGCCAAAGCCCATTAAAATGGTTTTACTTTTTAATTCTTGTTCAAAAAGCGATACAATAGGGATGCTACCACCACTTCTTTGCGGAATTGGAGTTTTACCGAAAGTAGTTTCATAGGCTTTACTTGCTGCTTGATAACCAATATTATCAATTGGCGTAACATATCCTTGCCCTCCATGATGTGGTTTTACCACAACTTTTACTGCTTTTGGTGCAATGCTTTCAAAATGATTTTTAAAGAGTGCTGTTATTTCTCTCCAATCTTGATTTGGTACCAAACGCATAGAAATTTTTGCAAAAGCTTTGCTAGCAATCACTGTTTTTGCTCCTTCACCTGTGTAACCACCCCAAATACCATTTACATCTAAAGTGGGTCTAATTGAGTTTCTTTCATTGGTTGTATATCCTTTTTCACCGTAAACATCTCCAATAGCAATCGATTTTTTATAGTCTTCTTTAGAAAAAGGTGCTTTGGCCATTTCTGCTCTTTCCTCTGCTGATAATTCTTCAACTTTATCATAAAAACCAGGAATGGTAATATGATTATTTTCATCATGCAAAGAAGCAATCATTTTGGTTAAAATGTTAATAGGATTCGCAACAGCACCACCATACAAACCAGAATGTAAATCTCTATTAGGGCCTGTAACTTCAACTTCTACATAACTCAAACCACGCAAACCAGTTGTTATGGAAGGAATATCATTTGCAATCATTCCAGTATCTGAAATTAGAATAACATCATTGGCTAATTTTTCTTTATTTCTAGGTACAAACCAAGACAAGCTTTCAGAACCTACTTCTTCTTCACCTTCAATCATAAATTTTACATTGCAAGGTAAATTACCAGTAGCTGTCATGTATTCCAAAGCTTTTACATGCATATACATTTGCCCTTTATCATCACAAGAACCACGTGCAAAAATGGCACCTTCTGGATGGATGTCTGTTTTTTTAATAACAGGCTCAAAAGGTGGCGAATGCCATAAATCTATCGGATCTGCAGGTTGCACATCATAATGACCATATACTAAAACAGTGGGCAAATTTTTATCTATAATTTTTTCTCCATAAATAATTGGATAACCTGGAGTTTCACAAAGTTCAACATTATCACAACCTGCTTTTTTTAAACTTTCTAACACAAAATCTGCCGTGTTTAAAACCTCTTTTTTAAAAGCTTTGTCTGCACTTACGGATGATATTTTTAAAAGATCAATTAGTTCGTCTAAAAAGCGTTGTTTGTTATTTTTTATGTAAGAATTTATTGTGTTCATGTAAAGATTTTTATTTCTTTCTCAAAAATAGAAAAATTTATTACAACAAGTTTGTAGTTTGTAAGTATTGTTTATATTTGCAACCCGAAATCTTCGGAAAAGTTGCAGGCGTGGTGGAATTGGTAGACACGCTAGACTTAGGATCTAGTGCCGCGAGGTGTGAGAGTTCGAGTCTCTCCGCCTGTACAAAACAAATAGTCGAAGTGTTTAACTTCGACTATTTTCATTTAAAACCTTGTCTTATGAAATTGTATCCTTTAAAATTTTCTCCAGTATTTAGTTATAGATTATGGGGAGGAGAAAAATTAAAAACTGTTTTAAATAAAGATTATTCTGAAACTAATATTGGAGAGTCTTGGGAAATTTCTGATGTAAAAGACAGTGAGACTTTAGTTACAGAAGGTTATTTAAAAGACAAAACTTTAAAAAATTTAATACATGACTTTAAAGGAGATTTTCTTGGAAATAAAGTTTATAATCAATTTGGAGAAGAATTTCCGTTATTAATAAAATTTATTGATGCGAAAACACCTTTATCAATTCAGGTACATCCAAGTAACGAAATTGCAAAAGAACGTCATAATTCATTTGGAAAAAATGAGATGTGGTATGTAATGGAAGCTGATAAAAACGCAGAGTTAATTGTTGGTTTTGATGAAGAGTTTGATAAAGATGCATACGATTCTTTAGTTGCTGATGGTTCAATTTTAGAAAAAATGCATCATGAAAAAGTTGCTGAAGGAGATACTTTTTACATTCCTACAGGAAGAGTGCATGCTATTGGTGCTGGTGTTTTGTTGGCAGAACTTCAGCAAACCTCAGATATTACGTATAGAATTTTCGACTACAATAGAGTAGATGCTAAAACAGGTGAATTAAGAGATTTACATAACGATTTGGCCAAAGATGTTATTGATTTTGAACCTCAAAAAGAGTACAAAACTTCCTATAAAACAGAAAAAAATGTTTCTAACAAATTGGTGCATTCTCCATATTTTACCTCTAATATTTTATTTATAGAGGGAAGTTTAAAGAAAGATTATACTGATTTAGATTCTTTTGTAATTTTTATTTGTGTTGATGGAGATTTAAAATTAGTTTCTAACAACGAAATCTATTCACTTAAAAAAGGAGAAACTATTTTATTACCAGCAGCTTTAAATAAGGTAGAGTTGATTTCTAAGTCAGAAAACAGCAAACTTATAGAAGTGTATATCTAACTTTTTAAGTCAATCATTTTAAAGTTTTCTGCTTTTTCTGCAAAAGCAAACATTTCTTTGGTTTCTTCTGGTGGAGTTGTTAATTTTCTTTTGGTTAAATCAATCCAAGCACCATAAACCTTTATAATAGCAGATAATTTTCCTGCTTCATTAAAAACTTCATGAACAATTTTCCAACGTTCGTTGTTTTTAGATAAACCTTCTAATTTTAAATTGACGGTTATATTTTCGCCTAAATGGATTTCTTTTCTGAAAGATGTTTCTTCAGTAAATAAAATTGGACCCAAGTTATGTTTGGTAAACTCTTGAATTGAGAAATTATATTTTGCAAAATAGCGTACTCTTACTTCTGCAGCATAATCATTATAAGCTGTATGACGCATGTGTCTATTTGGGTCAAAATCTGACCATTTTGTGGCAAAAGTTACTTGAAAACTCATTCGTGTATTTTTTAAATAAAAAAACCTGATAAAAAGAATATTTATCAGGTTTATAAAATAATTAGTCTTTTAGTTTTTTACTATCTGTGTAGCATTTTTTAATTTTAAATCTTTTAAAACATTTAAAGCTTCAGAAACGTAAATGTCTTTGGCTAAATTTTTATGCCAAGTATTTCTTTTATCAGCTAAAATACTATCCTTTTTTAATAATGGTAACTCATATTTTGGTGAGTTAAAAGTAAGGTTAGATTCGTACTTAAAAGCATCTGCATATTTTTTTGCAACTTGTTCTTGCTCTTTGCTTTCGCTAGCAAAATCTTTAAAATTTAAAGAGTAAGAAGTGTCTTCTTGATTCTCTTTTAACCATTTAGCATACTCGTTTATAAGTGTGAATTTCTTATTACTAGCAATTCGAGTTTTACTCTTATCAACTACTTCAGAGAAATTTTCATAAGAGTTGATTTGTGTATATTTTGCTTGCGGAACTTTGTCCCAAATTAAAGCGCCATCTAAATCTCTTTCGCCAAACTTCATATAACTGTATCTATCTGGCATTGCAATATCAGAATATACACCTTCAATTTGTGTAGACCCTCCGTTAACTCTATAAAATTTCTGAATTGTCATTTTTATAGCCCCTAAATCTTTTTCATATTTAGGATAAAAATTATTGATAGGGATAACACTTTGTACTGTTCCCTTTCCATAGGTTTGATTACCACCAATAATTACAGCACGTCCATAATCTTGCATAGCCGCAGCAAAAATTTCTGATGCAGAGGCAGAAAGTTCATTAACCAAAACTACAACAGATCCATCCCATTGCATTTTTGGATCAACATCACTTTTCACAATTGGGTCTTGACCTCTATATTTTACTTGAACAACTGGGCCTTGTTCTATAAATAAACCAGCAATTTGTATTGCTGTCTGTAAAGAACCACCTCCATTATTTCTTAAATCGATTAATAAACCAGAAACGTTTTCGCTTTTTAAACGTGCAATTTCTTTCTCCATATCTTTTGCAGAGTCTCTTGCATTGCTATCAGAAAAGTCTATGTAAAATCTAGGTAAGTCTATTAAACCATATTTTTTACCATCTTTTTCTACAATGGTAGATTTAACAAAAGTTTCTTCTAATTCTACAACATCTCTAATTATCGAAATTACTTTG
>NZ_CBFHJT010000003.1:1494-18624 GCF_965656025.1 Polaribacter sp. | reverse complement strand
CCCCAATACCTTCTAGTTTACCAGACATATCTTGGTCAAAACGTTCTTTAATTCTTGGTGCCATGTATGTTGTATGAGGATCAAAAGCACCCACAACACTATTTAAAAAAACAGAAAACCAATCTTCGTGTTCTAATTCTTCTATTCTTAAATACAATTCGTTCATGTTTTTTAACACCTCTTTTCTAGCTTCTTTTTCTAGTGTTTTAAAAGATTTCTTTTTGTATTTTTTATCTTTTTTTAATTTTTCTTCCTGTTTGTCTAATTCACTTTGAATTCTACTTAAAGTGTTTAATTTTAATTGTTTACGCCAATAATCAATTAATTCGTTTTCGTTTTTAGCAAAAGGAGCTTCCTCATAATCGATATCAATAGTTTCTTTCTTATTAAAATTAAAAGGTTGTTCTAAAATTTCGCCATAATATGATTTAGCGTTTTTCGTTTTTTCTAAAAAACGATCATACACTAAGTTATAAAAAGAAACATCATCTTTTAATAGTTGATTGTCTATCTCATATTTATATCTAGAGAACTCTTTTAAATCATCTTGTGTAAAGTATCGTTTACTAGGGTCTAAACCATCTATAAAATTTTTAAATACTTTTTCAGAGAAGTCATCATTCATATCTTTTACAACAAAATGGCCTCTTGTTAAGATGTTTTTTAAAACATAAATTAAAATTTTATCTTTTTCAGGATCTGATTTTACAGTAGATTCTGCTTGTAAACTTATATTGTTAAAAAGTAGTAAAAAAGCTAAAATTAGTATGCTGTTTTTTTGTAATGTTTTCATATATGTGATGTAAATATTATGAGATTTAGATTATTTTCATATTTAGCGTTACTAAAATAATGCCAAAATATTTAAAAATAAAGAATCAATTATTTTTTATATTTTTATTATGATTGTAAAAATGTTTGTTTTAACAATAATACATAAAAATGAACAAGTTTATTCTTTACAAATTGTTAAAAAGAAAATGAATTAAATAATTTACTTTTGTGTATTAGAAATTTTCACAAGCTTTTTTAATTCGGCAACTTTTAAATCTCATTTTATGCAAGAAAAACCATTAATTTTAGTAACCAATGATGATGGAATTACAGCTCCTGGAATACGAGCTTTAATAAAAATTATGAATAAAATTGGCGATGTTGTTGTGGTGGCTCCAGACAGTCCACAAAGTGGAATGGGGCATGCTATAACCGTAGACAATGTGTTGACTTGTAATCCGATAACGATAGATGAAGGTCCACAGTTAGAATATACATGTTCTGGTACACCTGCAGATTGTGTTAAAATGGCGGTTAGCGAAATTTTAAATAGAAGGCCAGATTTATGTGTATCTGGAATTAACCATGGTGCAAATTCCTCTATCAATGTTATTTATTCTGGTACCATGAGTGCAGCTATAGAAGCTGGTATAGAAGGGATACCCGCTATCGGTTTTTCACTATTAGATTTTAAATGGCATGCAGATTTTAAACCATCAGAAGAATATGTGAAAAATATTACTTTAAATGCGTTGTTAAATGGCATACCAGAAGGAGTGGTTTTAAATGTAAATATTCCTAATTTAAAGAAAGAAGAAATTAAAGGAGTAAAAGTTTGTAGACAAGCAAATGGCTATTGGAAAGAAGATTTTGACAAACGTAAAAGTCCATTTGGAAAAGAATATTATTGGCTTTCTGGAGAATTTATAAGTAAAGATAAAGGACAGGATACAGATGTGTATGCCTTAGAAAATGGCTATGTTTCTGTAGTACCAGTTCAGTTTGATATGACAGCACATCACATGATACAAAAACTAAATTCTTGGGAATTATAAAAAAAGATATTTTAATAGGTTTTTTAGTAGCCATTTTTGCCACTTTTGGAGGTGTTTTCTTGTATTTAGAATATTTTTCTAAATATAGTTTTCAAGACACTCTAAAGATGATAGAAGAAGGAAAGTTGTATGGTAAAGTTTTATCATTAGCAGCCATACCCAATTTGTTGGTGTTTTTTGTTTACATCAAAAAGAAACAAGATGCAAGAGCAAAAGGAGTGCTTTTAGCAACCATAATGATTGCATTTATAACCTTAATTTTAAAGTTTTTTTAAAATGAAATATTACATTATTGCTGGTGAAGCTTCTGGAGATTTGCATGGTTCTAATTTGATGAAAGAACTTTATAAACAAGACAAAAAGGCAAGTATACATTTTTGGGGAGGAGATTTAATGCAAGCAGTAGGAGGTACTTTGGTAAGCCACTATAAAGAAAGAGCATTTATGGGTTTTTTCGAGGTAATTAAAAATCTCTTTAAAATTTTAGGTTTTATAAAATTTTGTAAAAAAGATATTTTAAAATTCAACCCAGATGTAATTATTTTTATAGACAATTCTGGTTTTAATTTGCGTATTGCAAAATGGGCAAAAGAAGAAGGATTTAAAACAAATTATTACATTTCTCCACAAGTTTGGGCAAGTAGAGCAAACAGAGTTACTGATATTAAAAGAGACATAGATCAGCTATTTGTAATATTACCTTTCGAAAAAGATTTTTATAAGAAATACAATTATGAGGTTTCTTTTGTGGGGCATCCATTAATAGATGCCATTGCAGATAGAAAACAAATTCTTATATCCGATTTTAGAAAAGAACATAATTTAAGTGATAAACCAATTATTGCGCTTTTACCTGGAAGTAGAAAACAAGAAATTACTAAAATGCTTTCTGTTATGGTTTCTTTGGTTGATGACTTTTCTGATTATCAATTTGTAATTGCTGGTGCTCCAAGTCAAGATTTTTCTTTTTACAAAAACATTATCGGTTCCAAAGAAATAGCGTTTATAAATAATAAAACTTACGATTTGTTAAGTGTTTCTTATGCAGCGTTAGTTGCTTCTGGAACTGCAACTTTAGAAACAGCATTGTTTAAAGTGCCACAAGTTGTGTGTTATAAAGGTGGGTATATTTCTTACCAAATTGCCAAAAGAATTATAACTTTAAAATTTATCTCATTGGTAAACTTAATTATGGATAAAGAAGTGGTTAAAGAATTAATACAGAATGATTTTAATAGGAAAAATTTAAAGATTGAATTATCTAAAATTTTAAAAACAGAAAACAGAGAAAAACTATTTTTAGAATATTTTGAACTTGAACAAAAATTAGGTGGAAAAGGAGCTTCTAAAAATGCAGCTGTGCAGATAGTTAACGCTTTAAAATAAGTTATCAAATATGAGATTTTGGGGTTTTTTATCACTTTTATTTTTACTTTTTTTTGTTTCTTGTGGGACTAATAAAAGTGTTCGTAAAAGCAAAACGCAAGGTAGTACAGCAGATAAAATTGTTGCAAACGCATTGCAATATAAAGGTGTAAAATATAAATATGGAGGTACCACCAAAAAAGGAATGGATTGCTCTGGTATTGTGTACACTTCTTTTTTACAAGAAAAAATTTTGTTACCAAGAGTTTCTAGAAACATGGCCAAAAAAGGATTTAAAATCCCATTAAAAAGAGCTAGAAAAGGCGATTTACTATTTTTTGAAACGAGTAAAAAAAGAAAGGGAATCAATCATGTTGGGTTGGTGATTTCAGTAAAAAAAGGTGTTTTAAAGTTTATTCACTCAACAACTTCTAGAGGTGTTATTGTTTCTTCACTATCGGATAAATATTGGAAAAAAGCCTTTGTAAAAGCCAAAAGAGTATTATAAATTTTTTTTAGTAACTTTCGGTTGCTATGAAAACCTTACTACAATACATTCCTTTGCAGCTTTTGTTGTGCTTCATTTTGGGGATTTTACTCCAATTTCAATATCAATTTTGGGGTTTAGGTTTTGGTTTTACACTGCTGTTTATCTTATTGTTAACTACTTTTTTTATCTTTCTGAAAAATAGAAAAATATTTACCATTTGTGGTTTTGTGCTATTTTTCTTTCTTGGCACTGTTTCAGTATATTTTAATACAGCCTCAAATTATAAAACTTACTTTAACAAACACCTAACTAAAAATAACTATGTAGTTTTAAAAATTAAAAAAGTTTTAAAACCTGGTTTTTACTATCAAAAATATGTTGCAGAGGTCCAGCAAGTTGGTAATTTAAAAACCAGGGGAGAAGTTCTTTTAAATGTAGAAAAAGATTCTTTACAAGAAAGACTTCATATAGATGATGCGTTTTTAATAAATCCCATTTTTAAAGAATTAATTCCACCTTTAAATCCTCTTCAATTTAACTATAAATCTTATTTGGCAAAACAAGATATAAAGTATCAGGTTTTTACCAACAATAGTCAAATTCTTTTGTTAGATAAAAACAATGCAACATTAGTTGGTTTCGCAGAGAAATTTAGAGAAACCATACAAGATGCATTGTTAAAATATGATTTTAAAGAAGATGAGTTTGCTGTAATAAGCGCATTATTATTAGGGCAAAGACAAGATATTTCTAAAGCGTTATTGACAGATTATGCAAATGCGGGTGCCATACATATTTTGGCAGTTTCTGGTTTGCATGTGGGTATTTTACTGTTGATTTTATCATTTTTATTAAAACCCATAGAAAATTTTAAAAAGGGCACCTATATAAAAGCTATGCTTATAGTTTTGTTATTATGGATGTTTGCATTTATTGCAGGTCTTTCTGCATCTGTAGTTAGAGCAGTAACCATGTTTACTTTTTTAGTAGTGGGGCAGTTATTTAAAAGAAGAAACGTAGTAGCATTTTCTCTAATAAGTTCTCTATTTTTTTTACTAATTGTAAAGCCTATGTTTTTATTTGATGTTGGTTTTCAGTTAAGTTATTTGGCAGTTTTTGGTATTATTTGGGTACAACCAAAATTGTATGGTATATACAAACCGCGTTTTATTTTAGACGATAAAATTTGGCAGTTATTTACAGTTTCTATAGCAGCTCAAGTGGGTATATTACCCTTAAGTATTTATTATTTTAATCAGTTTCCAGGTTTATTTGTCTTATCAAACTTATTAATTATTCCTTTTTTAGGGGCTATTTTAATTGGTGGTATTCTTGTTATTTTATTGGCTTTACTAAATGTGTTACCACCATTTATTGCTACAATTTATAGTAATATAATTGGTTTAATGAATAATTTTGTAAGCTGGATTTCTCATCAAGAGGAATTTTTACTTAAAGATATTTCTATTTCTTTTTTATTAATGTTGTCTTTTTACTTGTTGCTTTTTTCTTTGGTTTCATTTTTTATGAAGATGACTCCCAAAAGAATATTGTATTTTTTGATTACTGTAATTTTAGTGCAAAGTGTTTTTATTTTCGAAAAGAAACATTTTAGTGATAAAACAGAATTTATTGTTTTTCATAAAAGTAGATTCGGTGTTATTGGTAATAGGGCAGGTGCTAAAATAGACCTTCAGCAAAATATAGATAGTATTAAAATAGCAGAAATTACAGCAATTAAACCTTATGTAATGCACGAACAAATTCAAAATGTAAGTAAAGTTGATTTTAAAAACTTTATAGTTTACAAAAAGCAACCGATTTTATTAGTAGATAGTTTGGGTGTTTATGATATAAAGAATATTGTAAAACCAATTGTTGTTTTGCAGTATTCTCCGAAAATAAATTTAGAAAGATTAATCACAAAATTACAACCGATAACCATTGTTGCAGATGGTTCTAATTATAAAAGCTACGTAACAAGATGGGAGAAAACTTCATCTGAACACAATATTAAATTCCATTACACGGGACAAAAAGGAGCTTTTATTTTAAAATAACTATTTACAAGTTGCTTTTAAAATTTTTATCAAATTCTTCCCATTTTGTGTTTTTATAGTTTTCAGACGAAAAATAGGCTACAATTTTTTCGAATACCTTTTTATCTAAATAACCAGGTATGCTTTGTAAAACTTCTGCGCTTTCGGTTAAAAATATGGTAGTTGGGTAAGATAGTTTACCATTCATTAAAGCTGCAGGTAGTTCATGAAAACCACGTCTACCCTGTGCCTTGAACTTAAAGGTATAGTCTTTAAAAGTGATGTCTTTTTTTTCTTCACCATTTAATTTGATAGCGTAAAAATTATCATTGATTGCTTTAATAATTGTTTGGTTAGAATAGGTTTCAATATCCATTTTTTTACAATATCCACACCAATCTGTGTACACATCTATTAATAAAGGCTTTGGGTTTTCTTTAAGAAGCTTTATACCTTCTTCAAAAGAAAGCCAATTTATTTTATTTTGAGCTTTACTTACTGATATGGTAAAGATTAATAGTAATAGAGTTATATGTTTTTTCATAAATTTTTTTAATTCAAATGATATGCCAAATTTACTATATTTTCATAAATTTTTAAAAACAGATTTGTTAAATGAGTTATTTTTTATTGCAAATGAATTAACTCTAAGTATAGTATTGCTGTAATTTTACAATGAAAAAGAAAACCAACAATGATAGCCACAAAGTTAATAGGATTAACATCTTTATTCACAAAAAGTAAAAAAGCAAAAATAGGTATTTTACTATTACAGATTGCTTTAGTAGCAATGGCTAATAATAGCTTCGAAAAAGAGAAAGAAATGAAAAAAGAAAAAGAAAAGTTACCTATGAAAAAGATTGGTTGATTGACAAAAAATTGAAATAAAAAAGCGACAATATTTGTAAAAAATATAGTCGCTTTTTTTATGAAATATTTGTAATGTTATTCTGCAAATAAATGTAGTTCTGTAAACTCTTTATTTATAGAAATAGATTGTGTTTTTGCAAAGCCTTTTTCTAAAGGAACTTCTACATTGTCTATTTGTAAAGATTTAACAACAAAAGGTAAATTATGAAATACGATGTTAAAATTTTTGTATTCAGCATCAAACTCTCCACGTTTATGTTGTTGTAATATAAACTCGTCTTTTTTACCAGTTACTTTAAAAGTTCGCAAACTAAACCTTCCTTTTTTATAATCATAACCATCGTGAGCATCATCATATAATTTAGAAACTTCTTTACCTTTTTTGTAATACACATCTAAAGTAATTTCGTCAAACTTCTTTTCTCCAACATATTGTTGAACTGGGTATTTTGGTATTACAGCTCCTTCTTTTATAAAAATAGGCATACTATCTATGTCTGCATCTACCCACATTTCTTTTCCACCTTCTACTAATTCCTGAGTCCAGAAATTATACCATTTCCCTCTAGGTATGTACATTCTTCTACCTTTAGCATTAGGCACTTGGATTGGGCAAACTAAAATTTGTTCTCCATAAACAAACTCATCACTTCTATAGTGTGTTTGTTGATCTTCTTGATCAAACAATACCAGAGATTTTAAAATTGGAGTTCCGTTATTTATATGATTCCAAAAAGCGGTATATAAATAAGGTAAAAGTTGATACCTTAACTCCACAAATTTTCTAACAATATCAGTTATTTCATCTCCAAAAACCCAAGGTTCTTGATCTCCATGATCTCCAGAAGAATGAACTCTACAAAAGACATGAAAAACACCTAGTTGTATCCATCTTGCAAATAACTCTCCTTGAGGTTGTTCTGCAAAACCACCAATATCACTTCCTGCAAAAGAAAAACCAGACATGGCCATTCTTTGTGCTTGGTTGTTAGCAATGGCTAAATGTTCCCAGGTTGCTACGTTATCTCCCATCCAAGTAGAAGTATATCTTTGGGCGCCAGAATAAGCTGATCTTGTAATTACAAATGGTCTTTTTGGATAGGCATATTTTTTTAAACCATGGTAGGTTGCACGTGCCATTTGTGTACCATAAATATTATGTGCTTTTCTATGAGAACAAGGGTTTCCGTCAAAATCATGACGTACATCATCTGGAAAAGATTTGTTAGGAACATCCATTACAGCAGGTTCGTTCATATCATTCCAAACTCCTTTTACGCCAATATCTTCTATTAATTCTTTAAACAAACCAGACCACCATTCTCTAACTTCTGGTTTTGTATAATCTGGAAAATAACATTCTCCTGGCCATACTTTACCTTTCATATAAGGTCCGTCTGCACGTTTACAAAAATAATCTTTATCTAAACCTTCCTTAAAAACATCGTAATCTAGATCGATTTTAATACCTGGGTCTATAATTACAACGGTTTTAAAACCATCATCTTCTAGTTCCTTGACCATTCTTTTTGGGTCTGGAAAATATTTTTTATCCCAAGTAAAACATCTAAAACCATCCATATAATCGATGTCTAAATAAATGGCATCACAAGGAATTTTTAAATCTCTAAAAGTGTTAGTTACTTCTTTTACATTCGCTTCTGGGTAATAAGACCATTTACACTGGTGAAATCCTAACGCCCATAATGGTGGCAATGCATGTGGTTTACCCGTTAAATCTGTATAGTTTGCAACTACATCTTCCATTTGTGGGCCGTAAATAAAATAGTAATTCATTTCTCCACCTTGTGCCCAAAAACTGGTTACATTTCTTCTTTCTTGTGCAAAATCGAAATGTGTTTTAAATGTATTGTCAAAGAAAATACCGTAAGCTTTGTTGTCTTGTATAGCAGTATAAAATGGGATAGCCTTGTAAATTGGATCTGTATTTTTTCCAAAAGCATAAGAGTCTGTTGCCCAGTTTTCGAAACGTTTTCCTTTTAGGTTTATATCTACAGGTTTATCACCTAAACCATAAAAACTTTCTGCTTTTTGACAAGCTTTACTCATTTTTACGATATCACCACCAAACTCATAACTTTCTTCCCAATGAAAACCTATTTCATCTTCATTTATTAATTTGTTATCAATTGCATCATACAAACTTACTTGTAAGCTTAGTTTTTCTACCAAACAAACCAATTTAGAAGTGGTAATTATATAATGAGTTTCGTTTTCTGTTACTTTAAGTTTGTTGTAACCTCTACTTGCATGAATGGTAACTCCGTAAGAAAAGTCTTTTTCAAACTTACCAGTGGTGGCGTATCTAAAGCGAATTACACTGTCTCTAACTACAGTAACTTGTAAAACAACATTGTTTTTTGTAGTAAAATAAAGTTTATCTACATCTTTATGGTAATTTATTATTTCTGAAGGAAACAGGTTTCCTTTTTGTTCTAATTCTGTATTAACAATCATAAATTTTGCTTGTTTTTTGTGTGGTAAAAATCGTAAAAGTTTGTAATAGAATTAACTATAATTATTATTTTTTACGATAACGTTTTAGTGTAATTTTTTTGTAATATGATACTAAAGTAATTTAAAAAAAAAGAATATATCATTGGTAAAAGCATTATTTAGAATCTCTTAAAAAAAATGATGGTTTTTTTAAAAGTTATAAAAATAACACACTATAAATTACCATTGTAACAGTAATTTATAGTGTGTTATTTTAATTTAAATGCTATTGATATTTTAAAGCAATCATAGCTAAAGGTGGTAAATTTAATTCTGTTGAATTCTCTTTGTTATTCCAAGTTGTGTTATCTACTTTTATTTTGGTGTTTTTGTAATTTCCACTACCAAAAAACTTTTTAGCATCACTATTAAATATTTCTTTTAAAGAGCCTTCTTTTGGTACGCCAATTCTATAATTTTCTCTAGGTATTGGTGTTAAGTTGCAAATTACAATGATATTGTCTTTTTCGTTTTCTCCTTTTCTTATGTAAGATAAAACTGAGTTTTCATGGTCTCCATGATCTATCCACTCAAACCCTTCTGCTGTAAACTGTTTTTGATGAAATGCTTTTTCTTTCTTATACAACTTATTTAATTCTTTTACACATTTTTGAGCACCTTCATGTACTTTATAATCCAACAAATGCCAATCTAAACTTTGCTGGAAATTCCATTCTTTGGTTTGCCCAAATTCGCCACCTTGAAAAATTAATTTTGTACCTGGGTGTGTGTACATAAAACTATACAACAAACGTAAATTTGCAAATTTCTGCCATTCATCACCAGGCATTTTATCTACAATTGCTTTTTTACCATAAACTACTTCATCATGAGAAAGAGGTAGCATAAAGTTTTCTGTGAAGGCGTAATTTAAACTAAAGGTTAAATCGTTTTGATGGTGTTTTCTGTAAATAGGTTCTTTGGCAAAATATTCTAAAGTATCATGCATCCAACCCATCATCCATTTCATACCAAAACCTAAACCACCTAAATAAATTGGTCTAGAAACCATGGGAAATGAGGTAGATTCTTCTGCTATGGTTTGTACATCAGGAAAATTTTCATAGACAGCAGTATTCATTTCCTTCATAAAAGCAATGGCATCTAAATTTTCTCTCCCTCCAAACTCATTTGGCTCCCATTCGCCATCTTCTCTAGAATAATCTAAAAATAACATAGAAGCTACTGCATCTACTCTTAAACCATCTGCGTGATATTGGTCTAGCCAATAAATAGCATTACTAATTAAAAAAGACTTTACTTCGTTTCTACCATAATTAAAAATAAGACTTTTCCAATCTGGGTGATATCCTTTTCTTCTATCTGGATGTTCGTATAGATGAGAGCCATCAAAAAAGCCCAAACCATGATCATCTGAAGGAAAATGTGAAGGTACCCAATCTAAAATAACACCAATTCCTTTTTTATGAAACGCGTCTACCAAATGTTTAAAACCATCTGGATTCCCAAAACGAGAGGTGGGTGCAAAATAACCCGTTAATTGATATCCCCAACTCGGATCATAAGGATACTCCATAACTGGCATAAACTCTACATGCGTAAAATTCATATCAGCTACATAATTTACCAAATCTTCTGCAAACTCTTCATAGGTTAAAAATTCGTTTCCATTTTTTTGTTTCCAAGACCCTAAATGAACTTCGTACACAGAATAGGGTGCATCTAAAGCATTATTTTGTTTACGATTGGTCATCCATTTTTTGTCTTTCCAACTGTAATCATCTTCCCAAACAACAGAAGCTGTTTTTGGTGGATGTTCGCATTTTTTTGCAAACGGATCTGCTTTTTCTGTCTTTACATAATTATGGCTGCTTTGTATTTTGTATTTGTAAATACTACCTATACCAACATTCGGTATAAAGCCTTCCCAAATTCCACTACCATCCCATCTTACATTTAAGTGATGTTCTCCCTCTATCCAAAAATTAAAATCGCCAATTACAGCCACTGATTTTGCGCTTGGTGCCCAAACTGCAAAATAGGTTCCTTTTACACCATCTACTGTAGTAATGTGCGAACCAAATTTTTCGTAAAGTTTGTAATGTTTTCCTGCTTTAAATAAATTAATATCAAAGTCTGTAAAAAGACTGTAAGCTATTGTATTTGCCATATTTTAATGATTGATAATGTTTGCGATACCTTTTAATGGAATAATTGTCCATTTTGGTCTAGAGTTAAGTTCGTAACCTAATTCATAAATTGCTTTTTCTAATAAACAATATTTTAATAAATATACTCTTTCGTTTGTGTAACCAATAGATAAATTGGCTTCTTGTGTAACTGCTCTGTATGTTTCTAAAAACACAGAGATAAAATATTTGTATAACAATTCTCCAAATTCAAAAAGTTCTTCTTTGTCTTTAGAATATGCTTCTTGATTGTTAAAAATGGTTGAGTAGATTGCATAATGGAAAGATCTAAATAAACCAGCAACGTCTTTAAGTGGAGGTTGTTTTACCTTACGATCTCTAATGGTACTTTCTGGTTCTCCTTCGAAATCTAAAATGCAAAAATCATCATCTTGTACCAAAATTTGTCCTAAATGATAGTCACCATGAATTCTGATGCGTTCTCCTTTTAATTTTGTCCAGTCAAAATTTACTAATCTTTTTCGTATCAGATTTTTATTTTCTAAAAAATCTTTTGCTAATTTTAAAGAATGCTCATCTAGTTTATCGAGATTGTTTTCAATTAAGTTTAATCTATTTTGAAATTGATAAGTTAATCTGTTTTTTAACCATACAGTATAATCGCCATTAAAACGAGTAGGAGTAAAGGAAGTGTCTGCAAACTCAGAGCCTAAGGCAATATGCATTTCTGCAGTTCTTTTAGCCAATAACTGTACTTTGGTTAGTAAATTTAAACCTACCCAGTCTACAATTTGTGGAGGTAACTGAGTAATTGATTTTCTTTGAAACAACTCAATTTCAGGTAAGTTTTTAAGAGCAACTTGCTTGGTATCTATAGATACATATATTTTATGAATTTCTTTTAAAAAGTATTCCCAAGCATCTCCTTTATTGGGTACTAATTCTTGCATTAAACCAATTGTTATATTGGTCTTTTCTGAATCTACAATATTTATAGAACCTAAGTATTTTGGGGTATATGTAAACTCTTTTTTATGAGATAAAAAATAACTCATTTCATAATCAGGGTTTTTATCTGCATAAATGCGTCTAAAGAATTTTAAAATAAATTGATTATTGTAAATGATAGAAGTATTACTTTGTTCTGCACCTAAGAAATTTGATGATTCATATTTTGGAAAATCAAATGTTTCTGATTTATGGTATTGTACAGGTGTTTTATCTATTGGAAGTGCGTTGCTAATTCTTTTGTAAACTACTTTTCTAAAAGATTCAAGATACATAGCATCTATAATATATCCTTCTTGATCTTTTAATTTTATGGGTAAAATTCTATTTTCTTTCGCAAAATTTGCATCAGATACAAAAGATATGGGCAAAAAGTAATGATGATAAAAAGCTTCTTTAAAATTTACTTCTAAAATTAACCCAAAGTAAACTTCACCTCCTTGTTGAATCCTAAAATACTCACTTAATTCAATATATTTTAAATTGCTAGACTTACCACCATACCAACGTTGTTTTTGAATATATTTTTCTAAAACTTCAGATAAAAAAACAGCCATAAAATCTTTACATTCAACTAATTCTTCCCATGTTTTATTTGAAGAAAAAGGAGTTTCTGTAGATTTTAATTTTGCGTTTTCCATCATTTAGAATTATTTGTTGATTTTAAAAATATGAAAAGGTAATGTAGGATGCAGTTCTATATAATTCCATTCATTTTCCCAATTATAACTATTGTTAGTTACCAAATCTTGTACTTGAATAGTATACCCATTATGTATACCTAATTCTGCTAAAGGCAATTGTATGGTACCTGTTTGTTTATAATAAGGATCTAAACTAACAACTGTTAATGTTTCGTTGGTTTTGTCATCATTCCACTTATAAAAAGCAATTAAATTATCATTTTCTATAAAACAGAATTTTATATTATTTGTTTGTTGATAAGATTCGTTCTCTTTTCGAATGTTGTTAATTGATCTAATGAGTACTGTGATTTTGTTTTCTAATTCCCAGTTATAATTACATATCTGAAATTTTTCTGACATGTGATACTCTTCTTTTCCTGGAACAGCTTCATTAATCATTTGTTCAAAAACAGGTCCGTAAATACCAATATTAGAGCTTAAAGTAGCTGCTAAAACGTAACGTTGTAAATATTTAGATTCGTTTGCACCTTGTAAATGATAAGGATTAATATCTGGTGTATTTGGCCAAAAGTTAGGACGCATGTATTCTTTTTGGTCTGTTTGCGTCAATTCATTAACGTATTCTGTAAGTTCGTGTTTAGAGTCTCGCCATGTAAAATAGGTGTAAGATTGTGTAAACCCTTGTTTTGCCAATTGTTGCATTATTTTTGGGCGAGTAAACGCTTCTGCTAAAAACAAAACATCTGGATGTTTTTTCTTTACTTCTGCAATTACCCAATTCCAAAAATAGTAAGGTTTAGTATGTGGATTGTCTACTCTGAAAATTGTAATACCACAATCTATCCAATACAAAAGAATGTTTAAACATTCTTTCCACAAATTTTTATAGTTGTCATTTTCCCAATAAATTGGAAGAATGTCTTGGTATTTTTTTGGTGGATTTTCTGCATATTGCACCGTTCCATCTGGTCTCCATTTAAACCACTCTGGATGTTCTTTTACCCAAGGATGATCTGGAGCTGCTTGTAAGGCATAATCCATCGCAATTTCTATACCTTGGTTTTTAGCATCAGCTATCAATGCTTTAAAATCTTCTACATTTCCTAGTTCTGGATGAATATCTTTATGGCCTCCGTGTTTAGAACCAATTCCCCAAGCAGAACCTACATCATCATTTTTTGCATCTGTGGTATTGTTTTTTCCTTTTCTATTAACTTCACCAATTGGATGAATAGGAGGGAAGTATAAGGTATCAAAACCCATATCTGCAATTCTAGGTAAAAGTTTATGGCAGTCTTTAAAAGTACCATGTTTGTTTTCTTCTTGAGATGCAGAACGTGGGAAAAATTCGTACCAAGTACTAAATTGCGCCTTTTTTCTATCTACGTATACCTTAAATTCTTGAGTTTCGTTTTTTAAGAATTTTGTAGGATTTTTTATAAAAATAATTTGTAATTGTTTGCTTACAGCTTCTTTTATAGCTTCATCATAACTATTCGTATCCTCAAAAATAGTTATTAAATGTTTTAAATAAGCAACAGTATTTTTATCTATATTTTTTAAAAGTGGTTTTAGTAACTCAGCACCTTCTAAAAGTTCAGATTTTACATGTTGGTTATCTTCTATTTTCTTAATTATACCATGTTGCCAGTTTAATGCATAATCTACCCAACCTTGCAATTTATAAGAATAAAAGCCTTGTTTTGCAGTTTTAAAAGGTGCTGTATATTCGTCATTGGAAGTAGCAGACATTCTGATTTCGCTCCACTTTTTTTCTTTCTCGTGTTTAAAAAGTAGGCTAGCTTGTATTACATCATGACCATCTACTAAAACATCTGCAGATACGTTTACAATTTCGTTTACAACTCTTTTTATAAATAAACTACCACAATTAATCTGTGGAGTAACATTTTCTATAATAATTCTACTCTGATTTTGCATCAATATAATTCTTTAAAAATAAGATTTAGACTATCCTATAATGGTTCCTTTGGCAATAGTTGCATCTTTTTTAATCACAACAATACCGTCTTTAACCATATATGTATCAGTTTCTACATTTTCAATATGTGGTCCTCCATTTATTCTAACATCATCACCAATTCTACAGTTTTTATCTACAATACAATTGTGTATGTAGCATCTATCACCAATTCCCATCATAATTTCGATGTTGTTATTGGCTACTTCTTCAAGTGTTTCATAATAATCATTACCCATCATATAAGTATTAGATATTAATGAGTTTTTTCCAATTCTAGATCGAATTCCAATAACAGAACGTTCTATTTTTTCTGCTTGAATTATACAGCCATCACCAATAACGGCTTTGTTTAAAATAGAACCAGATATTTTTGATGTTGGCAAAATACGTGCTCTTGTGTACACTCCTTTTTCATTATATAAATCAAATTGTGGTACATCATCTGTTAAGCCGATGTTTGCTTCAAAAAATGAATCTATGTTTCCAATATCTTCCCAATAACCCTCGTACTGGTAACTTAATGTTTTATGATTTTCTATAGCTTGTGGTATTATTTCTTTACCAAAATCATTGGTGTCTGGATTGTCCATCAATTTTTTTAATAAATCTCTATTAAAAATATAGATTCCCATAGAGGCTAAATAGTCTCTACCTTGTGCTTTCATATCAGCACCAACATCAGAAGTCCAGTTTGGTAATAATTCTTCACCAGGTTTTTCTATAAATGAAGTAATTATATTATCATCATTCGTTTTTAACAAACCAAAAGAAGTAGCATCTTTTGCAGTAACAGGGTATGTTGCAATAGAAATTTCTGCGCCACTTTTTTCATGTTTATCGATCATATCATTAAAATCCATTTGATACAATTGGTCTCCAGAAAGAATTAATGCATATTCAAAATCGTTTTGTAGAAAGTGATGCATGCTTTGTCTTACAGCATCTGCTGTTCCTTGAAACCACTTGTCACTATGAATGGTTTGTTCTGCGGCCAGTACGTCTACAAACGCAGAACTAAAAAAACTAAAGTGATACGTATTTTTTATGTGGGCATTTAAAGAAGCTGAATTAAACTGCGTTAAAACATACATTCTTTTAATATCTGAATTGATACAATTAGAAATAGGAATATCTACCAATCTATATTTACCAGCAATAGGTACAGCAGGTTTAGACCTGTCTTTTGTAAGTGGATATAATCTAGACCCTTGGCCACCACCTAAAATAATTCCTAGTACTTTATCGTTTATCATTGCTTAGTTTTTTATTGATTTATATAATGCTTCCACTTGTTTTGCTATTGAAATCCAGTCAAAATATTCTTCTACTCTTTTACGCCCTTTTTTAGCCATTGAGTTTTTTAATTCAGTATTATTAATAACTTTATTTACTCCAGCTGCTAAATCTCTAGCAAATTTATCTGGATTTACAGGCTCAAACGGTGCGGAGTCTTGCTGCTCTACAGGAATTAATAATCCTGTTTCTTCATGTACAACTACTTCTTTAATACCTCCTACAGCACTGGCTACAACTGCAGTGTCACAAGCCATTGCTTCAATATTTATAATGCCAAATGGTTCATAAATGGAAGGGCAACAAAATACATCTGCATGAGAGTATAATTGAATAACTTCCTTTTTACTTAGCATTTTATCTATCCAGATAACATTTTTACGAGTTTTTTTAACTTCGTTAACAGCATCTTCCATTTCTTTACCAATTTCTTTGGTGTCAGGAGCACCAGCACAAAGTACAATTTGTGTGTCTGGATCTATATATTTTATGGCATTTACTAAATGAATAATCCCTTTTTGTCTGGTTATTCTTCCTACAAAAAGCACATAAGGTTTATTTTTATCGATGTTGTATGCTTCTAAAGTAGATGTTTCATTTGTAACAACATATTCTTTTAGGTTAATTCCATTATAGATAACCTTTACCTTATTTTCATCAACATTAAAATGTTTTAAAACATCTACTTTAGTTTCTTTAGAAACAGCAATAATAGCATCTGCCATTTCTATAGCTGTTTTTTCTACCCAAGAAGAAGCATCGTAACCACGTCCTAATTGTTCTCTTTTCCAAGGTCTTAAGGGTTCTAAAGAATGCGTTGTTATTACAAGAGGAATACCATAGCAAAGTTTTGCAATAATACCTGCAAATTGTGCGTACCAAGTGTGGCAATGTACAACGTCTGCATCTGTGGGTTCTGCATTCATATGAATACAGGTACTTAAGGTTTTTAGTACCGCTTTTAATTTATCGTCTAC
>NZ_CBFHJT010000003.1:0-1402 GCF_965656025.1 Polaribacter sp. | reverse complement strand
GTACAACGTCTGCATCTGTGGGTTCTGCATTCATATGAATACAGGTACTTAAGGTTTTTAGTACCGCTTTTAATTTATCGTCTACATTATTAAAAATAGCATTTTCAAATGGAAAGCCTTTTACACTTAAATTATCTGATGTAGTATCTTGATCTCCAAAACTACGAACATCAACTTTCATTAGTTTTGATAGTTCATCTGCAAGATACTCTACATGTACGCCTGCACCTCCATAAACATAAGGTGGAAATTCTCTTGTATAGAAAAGAGCTTTCATAAAATAAATTGTAATTTTAGGTTAGTATGTCTGTTGATTTAATCGGTAAAAGATATAAAACATACTGCTAAATAACAAAATATTAAGAAAGGATTTTTACCTAAAAAATATTATTATTGTTTTAATAACAATAACTTAATTATCGCTATTTTTTATGATGATTTGTTACGGCTTTTAGAAATACTTAAATAATATGATAATAAAAAATACAGATTATATATTTCTTTGTTTGTTAATTTCATCTTGTAACTGCCTTCTAAGCTTTTGCTCTCTTTCTAAAGACTTTTTTCTATGTTGTTCAAATTCTTGTTCTACATATGTCAAGTTACCTTCCGCTTTTTTAGTTAACACATTGCTTCTTGTAAATCTAAATATAAAATAGGCTAAAGCCAATAAAAGTAAAAGTACTATGGTCCATAAAATTAAATTATAAGTTAGCTTACTTAATTGCATACCAAACAAAGAAATAGAGTTTTCTTTTTTTAAAGCGTTATCTAAATCGGTTTTGGTTTTAGTTAATACCTCTTGTGTGCTTTGTATTATGTTTTCTTTTTCAGAAAGTTGTTTGTTTTTTTCTTTTATGGTTTTTTTTGATGCTGCTAAAGAATCTAAAACATTTTGTTTTAATTGTAAAAACCTTTCTTTACCTATTACCTTATAGGTTTGGTAACTTGTAGACGTTCTGTAAATTTTGTCAAATTGCCCATTAAGTGAGGTGTCTTCTATAGTGTTTTCTTGTGCTACAAATGTTGTTGTACTTATAAAAAAAAAGGCTACAATTAACGTGTATATTTTCATTTGGTAAAGTGTTAGTTTTAAAAGAATAAAAGTACTAAAAAAACCCAAACGAATACGTTTGGGTTTTTATTATAAGCAAGTAATTTATAATTATTTAACTTTTTCTACAACTGCCTTAAAAGCGTCTGGGTTGTTTACAGCTAAATCTGCTAAAACCTTACGGTTTAATTCGATATTGTTAGCTTTTACTTTCCCCATAAACTGAGAGTAAGACATTCCGTGTAAACGAGCTGCAGCGTTAATACGTACAATCCATAAAGAACGGAAGTTTCTCTTATTGTTTTTACGGTCTCTATATGCATAAAGCATACCTTTTTCAACCGCATT
>NZ_CBFHJT010000002.1:79989-84509 GCF_965656025.1 Polaribacter sp. | reverse complement strand
AGAACCTTCAGAAGCTGCTGGATGTACTAACCAAAAAATACCAATTCCAATAAGCATAATGGCTGAAATTATACTCGACCATATACCGATACGGATATTTTTAGGTTGAGATTTATCTATAAATGATGATTTTTTATTCATAATAATTGTATTTTTGCTATTAAAACAGTAGCAAAAGTAGTTAAAATAATTTATTACTACTAAAATAATAGTAAAAAATGAAAAATAATTTTAGGTCGGGCTGTCCCGTTGCTTCTACTTTAGATATTGTAGGGGACAAATGGTCATTACTTATAGTAAGAGATATGTTACTTCAAGGGAAGAAAACATTTAAGGATTTTTCAATTTCTCCTGAGAAAATAGCACCCGGTATTTTGTCGTCAAGACTGAAGTGGTTGGAAGAAAACGAGCTAATTACTAAAAACAAATTACCAGATAATCAAAAAGAAAATATTTACTTGCTAACTGAAAAGGGAATAGAATTGGCTCCTCTACTTACAGAAGTTATTTTATGGAGTGATAAAAATTTAAGAGCGCAAAACACTGCAATGTTTTCTATTGCTGAGATAGGTTTTAATAAAGACAAAACAAAAGTTACAGCAGGTATTCAAAATAATTATCGCCAGCTTAAACGAGAAACTTTGGGTTGAGTATTTTTGTTTTATCCTTATTTGGGTTCTATACAAATAGTAATTAAAAAGATAAAGAGTTGATTGATAGATGTCAACATGTTTGAAGAAGCTTTAAAAAACATTTACAATTTTAATTAATGAGTTTTAATTAAAATAAGTTGATAAACTTACAGATGATGAAATTAGAACTATTTATTTATATTACACTATAAAGAAATTTTTAAAATGAATAATATAAATCAATATATAGAGGAATATTTATTTAATAGGTTTCCTCATTTAGGCAGTTCTAGAGTTTTCAATAATGCGATAAATAGATTCTTTAATGATGTAAATACTTTTAAACGTATTTATTCCAAAGCAATATGTGGTATAATTTAGCAAACTAGGTTCAATATCAGTCATTATTTGTTTATGGAAAGTGTCGGAAATGTTGCTACTGAAAAGAATAATGAAGTATATTACTCTATTAAAAGTCTCTCTCATTATATATACTTATGGCAAACTATCAGCTGCTATAATATCTCTTTTATTTAAAAAAATATAAAAAAAGTTATGTTACTTAATTTAAAAATTTTTGAAATTGTAAATAATAAATTATTGATAATATTCTTTTTATTAATTAAAATTAATTTATTTGCTCAATTTCTAAATCCTAAAGAAGTTTCTTTAATTAAGAATTTCAATCAAAAATATTTAAAAACAAATTTAAAGGTATTTGATTTTTCACAGAGCAATAATGGCGAAGTATATATTGCTACCAAAGAATCATTGCTAACTTTTGACGGTTTTACATGGAATAAATTTTCAGAAAAATATAAAACTGATCTTAGAGGGGTATTGTACGTCAATGAGCAAGAAATTTATACTTCTGGTCATCGAGGTTTTGGGGTATGGTCTAAAAATGAGTTTGGTCAATTGATTTATAAAAGTTTGTTTTTTAAAACACCAACAAAAGAGGCTCCTTTACTGCCTGTTTTTAAAAATATTACCAAGCATAATAACCGTATTTATTTTCAATCTTTTCAGCAAATTTATGTTTATAACCAGCTAAATGAATCAATTGAAATTATTTATGCCAATAAAGGATTTGGCGAAATGTTTTCGTTAAATGATAAACTTTATGTACAAGACTCTTATTTAGGTTTGTTTGAGATTAAAGAAAATCAAAAAATATTAGTAAAAGGCTCAGAAAACAATAATTTACTGATTACCAATATTTTTCATAAAAAAAATGAAATTTTGTTAGCAACAAGAAATAATGGTTTTTGGAAAATCGAAGCAAATAAATTAACAAAAAAAGATTGGACTGTAAATTCGCTTTTTGAGAAAAAATTTATAACTGATATCCAAAATTATGATGAAAATACTTTTCTTGTAGGAACCTTAAGAGATGGTGTGTATTTAATGTCTAAACAAGGAGATATTATAACACATATTAACAAAGAAAAAGGAATAGAAAATAACTCCATTCGAAAAGTATTTATAGACAATAATAAAAATATTTGGATTGCAACAGAAGCTGGTTTGAGTTACTTAGAGTTTAGTAACTTAAAATTTATTTGGGATAGCCGAAGCGAATTTGGAACAGTATATTCAAGTCTGTTAAAAGATTCTATTCTTTATCTTGGCACAAATCAAGGATTATTTAAAAAAAATATACAAAAATTCAATTCAAAGCCAATTTTAATAGACAACTCTGTAGAGCAAATTTGGCAAATTTATGAGTATGAAAATCAAATATTGATTGGAAGTCATAAGGGAGTTTTTAAACTAAAAAATAATAAACTACAAACCATACATATAGAAGGTGGGGCATGGACATTTAAAATACATCCCATTCACAAAGATATTATGTATGTTGGTTTTTATTCTGGTATAGCCGTATTTAAAAAAATAGGAGAAAATTGGAAATTTGTTAAAAAGTTTACAGAATTTGCAGATTCCTCAAGGTTTATAGAGTTTGATAGTAAAAACCAAATTTGGGTTTCTCATCCAGAAAAAGGCTATTACAGGTTAAATTTATCAAAAGATGGTTTAAATTTAATCGAAGTAGATTTTTATGGCACTAGCAACCCTTCTGTAGAAACAAATGCATATTTTACCAAAATTGACGGGAATTTGGTTTTTTACAACCCTAAGGGATTCTTCTTGTACAATGCTATTGATAATACTTTTACAAAAGCAATCTATCCTTATGAGATTTTTAAAGGCTTAAAAAACATTTATCAAATTCAACAAGATGATAACTTATTTTGGTATGCAACAGACAATTCTATTGGATATATAGAACGCAAACTTGGTACATTTAAAAAAACACAATCACCTTTTTATTCCATTTGGGAAAAAAACCTTAAAGATTTTGTAAAGTTTACAAAAATTAATAAAAATATTTATGGTATTAATCTAAATGACGGTATTGCTTTTTATACCTACAAAGAAAAAAATACCTATTCAAAAGCGCAAACCCCAGTCATTAAATCTATAGAAGCAATAAGTGCAAAAGATACTATTAACCTTTCAATTGAAAAGCCAACTTTAACGATTCCGTATCAAAATAATTACATTAAAGTTGTGGTTGCTTTACCTAACTTACCTTATGGCAGTTCAAGAATTATACAATATAGATTAAAAGGTTTACAAGAAGATTGGTTACAAACAGAGGAAATTTCCGAAATCAACTTTACAGGACTAAGACCAAATGATTATGAGTTAGAAATTCGTAACATTATAGATTTAGATAAAACCTCAACTAGTACTTTCGTTTCTTTTTCTATAATTCATCCTTGGTATTTTAACAGCACTGCCAAAATTACTTATATTTTGTGCTTTATTTTCCTTTTTTATGGCTACAATCTTTACTTAAAGAAGAAAAACGATAAATATATCTCTAAACTAAAACAAATAGAACAACAACGTAGAGAACGCCAAAAAGAAAAGTTTGAATTAGAAAAATTATCCTCGGATAAAGAACTACTCTTATTAAAAGAAGAGAACTTAAACCTAGAAATTAAAAAGAAAAATGCGGCCTTAGCTTCTTCTACCTTAAATAATATTAAGAAAAACGAATTGTTAACCGATTTAATTAATGATATTAAAAGTATCGATGAAAAGTTGGTTAATAGTACACTGCATTACCCGATAAGAAAAGTAGTTAAAAAAATTAATAATCACTTAGTAGATAAGGAAGACTGGCTTACCTTTCAGTTGCATTTTAGTAATTCTCACTCACAATTTTTCGAAAATTTAAGAGAAAAACATCCCAATTTATCTTCCAACGAAATAAAGTTAAGCGCTTATTTAAAATTAAATCTCTCTTCAAAAGAAATTGCTTCGTTAATGAATGTTGCTATTACAAGTGTAGAACAAAGTAGGTATCGATTACGCAAAAAATTTAATTTAGATAAAGAAGAAAACTTAGTAAACTACATTCAAAAGTTTTAATTTTTTAAGTTGCTAAAAATCAATATCTTATAATTTTTAACAAAGGTTTTGTAGAGGTTTTTTTGGTTGTAATATAATTTTTGTAGAGGTTAATAAATTGTTAATTCACAAGATTTAACTCATTTTTGAACTCAATTATAATCTTGAAGTTGTTCGCAGCAGTGTAAATGAAAAACAAAGTTATTATTTATTCATAAAATGAACAACAGCGAAATTATCTAAAATGTATGTTATTTTAACTTAAATTATTAATTTATTATGAAACTAAGATTACTTTTAATGCTAACATTAACTTTTGGCATGGCAAATGCGCAAGAAGTTACACACATCGATTTCGACACAAACAATCCTAATATTGTTTTTAATAGTTGGAACACTTCATCAACTTTTGCTAAAATTACAAATCCAGTACCTGATGCCACAAATACTTCTGCTTTTGTAGGG
>NZ_CBFHJT010000002.1:0-79891 GCF_965656025.1 Polaribacter sp. | reverse complement strand
CCAATTTACTGCAGGTGGTGATAACGGAATAGGTATTGGGGTAATAGACCCAACTACAGTATTTCAAACTCCTTTTAATTTGATGTCTAATTCAATTTTTAAAATGAAAGTTTTTTCTACCGAAGAAATAGATGTTACTTTTCATTTAGAAAATTCTCCTGATTGGGGCAACAATATAGAAGTTACACAATCTATAAATGCAGCAGATATTAATAAATGGGTAGAACTTACATTCGATTTTACAGAGAATGCTGCGAATATTTATATGAACAACATTGTTATAATCATAGGAGGCAATAATACTACAGAAGGAGATACATATTTTTTTGATGACATTAAAGGGCCAGAATTGTACAGTACTCCTGCTCAACAGTATAGCCCCAAAGCAAACGCAACAGATATTGCAATTAATACCAATTTAGTAATTGCTACTAATGGTAATTTTAGAAACATTGATGATTCTGAAATAACTGATTTGTCATCAATTGTAGCTTTAAAAGAAGATAATGAAAATGGTGCAGATGTTGCTTTTACAGCATCTATTAATAGCGATAAAAATGAAATTAGTATTGATCCAATTAACGATTTGAATAATTCTACAACATATTGGTATGGCATTGTAGACAATAGCATAGAATATACAACAGATGAATTGGTAACAGGCGTTGCTGCTACTTTTACAACAAAGGCAGCAGTAACAGGAGACATTAACGAAATGTTATTTGATTTTGATACTACAAATACAGAAGTAGGTTTTGAATCTTGGGGAGGTACAGGTTTTGCAAAAGTGGCTAATCCAGATAAATCAGGAATTAATACTTCAGATAATGTTGCAGAATATACCCATGCAGGTAATGATTCTGGTTTAGAAAACAGTTTGGTAAATAATGCAACACCTTTAACTCCTTTCGATTTTTCTGAAACTCCATTTATTAAAGTAAAAGTTTGGGTAAGCAAGCCAGTGGGAGTGTCAATTAAGTTACAAAACTACCCAGATTATGGTCAGGGTCATGAACAGAAAATAGACGTTACAGAAACCAATAAATGGGTGGAATTGGTTTTCAACTATGGTACGATTACAGCAACTAATTACGATAGAGTTCAAATTTACTTTGATAAAGACAGATCAGCTGGATCTGAGGCAGGTGATAAGTTTTATTTTGATGATTATTTAAAAAGTAATGTGGCACCAGAAGTAACAACTGAATTATCACCTATTAATGCAGCAGTAGATATTTCTCAAACCGTGGTTCCAACAATTTCATCAAACTTTCAGTTTGTAAATTTAGACGGTTCTACAATTACAGACCTTACTGCTTTTGTTGAACTAAGAGAAGGTGATGCTTCTGGTAATTTAGTTTCTGCAACAGCTTCAATTAATGATACTAAAACTAATATCTCAATAAAACCAACAGATTTATTAAAAGCAAATACTCAATATTGGTTTGGTATTAAAGACGATGTAATTAAATACAAAGAAAATAATACAACAATTACAGGTGTTTCTGCAACTTTCACAACGCAAACAACAGGTATAAATTTTGTTACTTATAATGATTTTGATGGAACATCTTTAACTTCGGTTTCAGAATCTATGGGTGAAGTAGCTGGCGCTTACGAAACAGTTACAGACCCTTCTGGAGGTAACAATATGGTTACCAAATGGACCAAAGGAGATACTTGGGGTGGATGGGAAAGAATTCATTTTCAATTAAACGCGCCTTATGATGCAACTAAAGATGATGTTTTTTCTTTTAGAGTATACGCTTCAGTGGCTACAAATTTTATGTTTAAGTTATCTGATGCAAAAGAAGATGGTGATCAAAATGCAAACCTTGAAGTATGGGGTGATATTTTAGAAGCAAACCAATGGCAAAACATTTATATTGATGCCTCTGAATTGGCTGATGGTATAAATTTTGACCATATTTTTATTTTTATAGGCCCAGGAAATGCAGGCGTTACAGGAGACTTTTACATTGATGATTTAAAAGGCCCTCAATTGCAAGGCACTGCTTCTGTAAATGATTTTAACAAAACAAGTTTTCAATTTTTTCCTAATCCTGCAAATGATATGATTCGTTTTAGCAATTTAGACGGAAGAAAAGAAATTAGAATTTTTGATATCAACTCAAAACAAGTTCTTAAGAAAACAATAAATAGTAATGAGTTATCAATAAAAAAATTAAAATCTGGGTTTTATATTCTAGAAGTTAATGGGCAGTTTCAAAAATTAATCAAAGAATAAAAATTTATAACACAGCAAAATCGAAACTATTTTGCTGTGTTATTTAAAAAGTTATCAATGAAAAAATTATCAATAATATTTTTTAAATTATTACCTTTTATAGTTTTTTTAATAACATTTTCTACATACTCCCAAACAGTTGTTGTTTCAGGTAAAGTTTATGACGATATAGGTAATCTTCTTCCAGGGGTATCTATTTTGGTTGAAGGAACGACCAATGGAACTACAACAGATTTTGATGGTAAATATGTAATAAATATAAAAACGCCAAAGGCAACTTTAATATTTTCGTATTTAGGATTTAAAACAAAAAAAATAGTTGTTGCTGACCAAAATATAATAAATGTAATTTTAGTGGAAAGTACAGATCAGTTAGATGAAATTCAAGTTGTTGCATTTTCAAAACAAAAGAAAACTAGCGTTATTGGTTCTGTAACATCAATGAAAGTAGCAGACATAAAACAACCCACAGCCAATATAACAAACTCTTTAGCTGGGCAAATTTCTGGTTTAATTTCATATCAAAGATCAGGAGAACCTGGAGCAGATAATGCAGCATTTTTTATTCGGGGGGTAACCACTTTTGGTTTTAACAATAGTCCTTTAATTTTATTAGATGGTTTACAAATAACTACAGACGATTTAGCGCGTTTAGAGCCAGATAATATTGCTTCTTTTTCTATAATGAAAGATGCTACTGCTACATCTTTGTATGGTGCCAGAGGTGCAAATGGAGTTGTTTTAGTTACCACTAAAGAAGGTAAAAAAGGAAAAGCAAAAGTATCTGTACGTTACGAGAATTCTATGTCTGCACCTTCTAAAATTAATAGCTTTTTAGGAGCAGTAGATTACATGGAGTTGTATAATAGAGCGCAAAGAATGAGAGATCCATCTGCAACATTACTGTATTCGAAACCAAAAATTGAAGGTACACGAAATGGATTAAACCCTAATATTTATCCAGACGTTAACTGGCATAATGAGTTGTTTAAAGATTTTACATTAAATAGAAGATTTAATGCAAATATTAATGGTGGTGGAGAAGTTGCGCAATATTATTTATCTGTTACAAGTGCAAAAGAAACCGGTTTGTTAAGAGTAGATCCTTTAAATAACTTTAATAATAATATTGATATCAGTAGATCTAACTTAAGAGCAAACATTAATATCAATTTAACAAAAACAACTAAAGTTGCTGCTAAATTTTATTCTTTATTCGAAAGGTATAATGGTCCTGTAGTAAGTGCTTCAGATATTTTTTATCAAGTTTCACAGGCAAATCCAGCAAATTTTCCAAAAGCATACGAACCTGACGAAGCAACACAAAATTTTAACCATACACTATTTGGTAATAAAGGTAATGGAGGATTTCCAAATCCTTATGCAGAAAGTGTAAAAGGCTTTAGAGATCGGTTCGCAAATACAACCTTAGCTCAATTTCAAATAAATCAAGATTTAAAGTTTATTACAGAGGGTTTAAAATTAAGAGCAATGGCCTCTGTAAGAACTTATACAGAAAACCAAAACGAACGTAGTTTTACCCCCTTTTTTTACGGTGCATCAGAAATTCAGACCCCAACAGGTCTTATCAATTCATTAATTCAAATACAAGAAGGAACCGAATTTTTAAACAACCCCACAGTAAATAACAACGGAAATAGTAATTTTTATTACGAGGCTGTATTAGAGTATAATAAAACCTTTAACGAAAAACACGCAGTAAGTGGTTTATTGGTAAATTATTTTCAAGAGGCTTTAAATACAATAGGAGGTAACACTGCTTTTTCTACCTTACCATCCAGAAATACTGGTATTTCTGGTAGAACGTCTTACAGTTATGATGATCGTTATTTTAGCGAATTTAACTTTGGTTATAATGGATCAGAAAAATTCGCACAAAAAAATCGATTTGGATTTTTTCCTTCTGTAGGTTTTGGCTGGATACTATCTAATGAAGATTTTTTTGAAAAAAACTTACCAGACGTTAACTTGTTTAAATTAAGATATTCTTATGGTTTAGTAGGTAATGACGGTATTTCTATTGCGAGTGATCGCTTTTTCTATTTGTCTGATGTTAACTTAAATAATGGAGGTACAGGCTATTCTTTTGGCTCTAACTATAACAACTATTATAACGGTTTTATCATTAATAGGTATGCCAATGAAAATGTAAGTTGGGAAGTAGCAACTAAATCTAATATTGGTATTGAAATAGGTTTATTTAACAAGCTAAATATTATTGCAGATATTTTTACAGAAAATAGGCGAGATATTTATATGGAGCGTCAGTTCATTCCAGAAACTTCTGGATTAACAACAGTTATTAGTAGTAACATTGGTCAAGTAAGATCTAATGGTGTTGATTTATCTTTAGATTATAATCATGCTTTTAGCGGAGATTTTTACGTTACAGCTAGAGGTAACTTTACATACGCCACTAACGAAGTATTAGTAAATGGTGAACCTGAATTTCAAAATAAAAATTTAAGTAGAATTGGTCATCCTGTAAATCAACAATGGGGTTATATCGCTGAAAGATTATTTGTAGATCAAGAAGATATAGATAATTCTCCAGAACAATTTAATGGTTTTTCTACAACAAACTCTTATTTACCTGGAGATATTAAATATAAAGACGTTAATAATGATGGTGTTATTAATGAATCGGACGAAGTGCCAATTGGTAGGCCAAATGTGCCAGAAATTGTATATGGTTTTGGCTTCTCTGCTAAATATAAAGCTTTCGATTTTTCAGTATTTATGCAAGGTGTAGCAAGAACATCATTTTTAATAAACCCTAATGATATTTCTCCTTTTGTAAATGAACGAAATGCATTAAGTATTATCGCTGATAACCATTGGTCAGAAAATAATCCAAATCCGAATGCATTTTGGCCACGTTTATCTACTTATGCAATAGATAATAATGAAAAACGGTCTACTTGGTGGTTAAGAAGTGGCGATTTTTTAAGACTTAAAAATGTGGAATTGGGTTATACATTGCCAGAAACTCTTGGTAAAGTTTTTTCAGACACACAAACAAGAATTTATTTTACTGGAGTAAATTTACTCCATTTTTCTAAATTTAAATTATGGGATCCAGAAATGGCAGGAAATGGCTTAGGCTATCCTCCTCAGCGGGTGCTTAACTTAGGAATTCAAGTTAATTTTTAAAACGTAAAAAATGAAGTTAAAAATTAAAATAGTAGCAGTAATTTTCTCAATACTAACGTTTAGTAATTGCGAAAAATATTTAGATATTGTTCCAGATGGAACACAAGAGTTAAGCCTACTTTTCAATAGAAAAGAAACAGCATTTAACGCATTAGCTAATTGTTATAGTTACTTACCTCAAAATGATGGAACATATGCAAGTTATGTTTTAATGAGTGATGAATTAGCTACACCAGTTCCAAAAGAGCCAGATGCAATTCGTGTAATGAAAGGACAGCAAACCGTTTCAAATCCGCTTATGGGATATTGGTCTGGTTTTGGTGCAACTGGTAGAGGTCAAGGCTCAATTTGGGAAGGCATTAGAGCTTGTAATATTCTTACTGAAAATATTGACTTAGTGGTTGATATGAATCAATCAGAAAAAAATCAATGGAAAGCAGAAGTTGCTTTTTTAAAAGCATATTATCACTTTTTATTACTAAGTAACTATGGTCCTATTCCTATTATCGATGTAAATTTACCAATAGATGCAACTGATGAAGAGGTGCGTGTTGAGCGTAAACCTGTAGATGAATGCTTTACTTATATTGTAAATACAATAGACGAGGCAATCTTAAATTTACCAGAAAGAGTGCTTGGTAATAATGATTTGGGTAGAATTGATAAAGTAATTGCAAGGGCAATAAAAGCAAGAGTATTATTATACAGTGCAAGTCCTTTATTTAACGGAAATTCTGAGTTTTATTCTAATTTTTTAAATAAAGATGGTCAACATTTTTTTAATCAAAATTTTGATGAATCTAAATGGCAATTGGCTGCAGAGGCAGCAAAAGAAGCTTTAGATGCTGCATTGGCTCAAGGAGTTAGTATGTATTATTATACAGATACACCACCTGCTTTTGATGCCAATAACTTTCAATTTAAGTTTATAAGAGATCAATATAATAATCGATTCTCAATTACAGAACCTTGGAATTCAGAATTGGTTTGGGGAAATTCTAGTCCAGTTACTAATGGCCAATATTGGCAAATTCAGTCTCCATCTTTAATGAAAGATCCAAATTCTTCTTCTGTTGAAGCTGCTTGGCAATGGTTATCACCCAGTTTAAGAATGGCAGAAATGTATTATACAAAAAATGGTTTACCAATCAATGAAGATAAAAGTTTTGATTACAGTAACAGGTATGATTTAGCTACCATAGCATTTAATCAAAGATTTTATGCGCAATTTGCCAACAGAACAGCAAAATTAAATTTAGATAGAGAACCTCGTTTTTATGCTTCTTTAGGTTTTGACAGGGGTATTAATAGAACTTGGGGTAGTATTTGGAATTTAAGAATGAGAAGTGGAGAAACACATGGTAGGGTTGCAAATACAAATGATTTTTTAGAAACAGGTTATGCATTAAAAAAATTGGTGCATCAAGACACAGAAGGAGATGCATATAATAAAGCAATTTCTTATCCATGGCCAATGATTAGATTAAGCGAATTGTATTTAAATTATGCAGAGGCTTTAAATGAAGCTAATGGACCATCAAGCGAAGTTTATGAGGCTTTAAATATAATACGTCAAAGAGCTGGAATTCCATCAATACAAGATGCTTGGAGTAATTCTGATAATGTAATTACTGTTAATAAACACTTAACCAAAGAAGGTTTAAGAGAAATTATACATCAAGAAAGATCTATAGAGTTAGCATTTGAAGCACATCGATATTACGATGTTAGAAGATGGAAGTTAGCAAATCAATATTTTTCAACACCAATTAAAGGTTGGTCTGTTAATGAAGATTCTGAAGCAAACTATTATCAAATTAAAGAAATTGGTCAACGTTCGTTTAATACTCCTAGAGATTATTTTCAACCAATAAGCTTTACAGAGCTTTCTAGAAATCCCAATTTAGTTCAAAATCCAGGTTGGTAAAAAACTACATTATGAAAAAACAAATTAATAAAATCGTATACTTTTCAATATTATTTATCCTAACAATTACAGCTTGTTCTGATGATAATACTATAGATACCAATGCTCCAGGAGTTTTATCAAATATAAATGTTACTCCTACTAATGGAGGAGGAATAATAAATTATAATTTACCATCTGATGATGATATTTTATATGTAAAAGCAGTGTATACTAATTCTTTAGGAGAAGAGGTTTTTAGAGTGTCTAGCAAGCACAACTCTTCAATAGAAATTAATGGATTAAATCAAACATCGCCATTAAAAGTAAAATTATATGTAGTTGATGAGAGTGATAATATTTCTGAAACAACAGAAGTAGAATTTACACCTTTAAAATCATTTATCTTTTTAGTTCAAGAGAGTATTCAGATTACACCAGATTTAGGTGGTGTTAAAATTACTTGGCAAAATATAGCCTCAAAAACTGTTTTCGTGTATGTACATGTTTTAGATGATGGTGTAGAAAATGTAAGGATTTTATCTTCTAACAATCCTCAAGAAAATATTTTTATTAGAGGTTTAGAGGCAAAAGAACTAACTTTTTCTACAAAAGTAGAAGATTTTGATGGCAACATTACAGAATTAGTAGAGCAAGGAAAATATACACCCTTATTCGAAGAAAAAATTGACAAATCTTCTTGGACATTAGTTGCTAATCAATCAATAAATGGAAATGCTTATGAGGGGCTTACTATTAATTTTTGGGATGATATTATAGATAAAGTAGAAACAGATGCTGATAACAGTTATTTTATTATTACTAGAGATAATAATGGAGGTAGTTTAGACTTTCCATTAGACATTGTTATAGATTTAAATAAAAATGTGAAAATTCAACGTTTTAAGGTTTGGCAAAGAGCCTTTTGGTATAATGGTGGTGGAGTTACTTATCACTATCAAGAAGAAAACCTTAAATCGTTTGATTTGTTTTCTAGTACAGATGGTCAAACCTGGCAATTGCTGGGGCAGTTCGATATTGGAGATCCAAGAGATGCTGCAGGTAATATCCCAGCATCTGCTTTACAAGAGGCTATAGATGGTCATGAATTTAGCTTACCAAATACCTCAGAACAGTTTAGATATTTAAAACTCTCCATTACTTCAAATTACGGTAGTACTCAAATTACAGTTGGTTCAGAAATTACTTTATATGGTTTAGATAATTTATAAAAAAACAAAATAATAATGATAAAAAAATATATAATGTATCTGTTTTTAATAGGTGCAATTTCTCTCAATGCCCAAGGATTAAGAACTTTAGGTAAAAAAATTATTAACTCAAAAGGAGAAGAAGTATTACTAAAAGGTGTAGGCTTAGGAGGTTGGATGTTACAAGAAGGATATATGATGAATTCTTCTGGAGCAGCAGATACTCAGCATGAGTTTATAGAAAAATTAAACTTGTTAATTGGCGAAGAAGAAACTAAAACGTTTTACACTAATTGGAGAAAGAATTTTTTCCAAAAACAAGATTTAGATTCTATTAAAAAATGGGGGTATAATAGTGTGCGTTTAGCGATGCATTATAATTTATTTACGCTACCAATTGAAGATGAAACTATAGAAGGCGAAAATACCTGGCTAGAAACAGGTTTCGAAATGGTTGATGAACTCTTAACTTGGTGTGAAGCAAATGAAATTTATTTGATTTTAGATTTGCATGCAGCTCCTGGAGGACAAGGTCAAGATGCAGCCATTTCAGATTATGACTCAGATAAACCCTCTCTTTGGGAGAGTGAATTTAATAAAAATAAAACAGTGGCGTTATGGGGGAAATTAGCAGAAAGATATAAAGATAAAGAATGGATTGGCGGCTATGATTTACTTAACGAAGTAAATTGGCCTTTAGAATCTGGAATTCTAAGAGATTTGTACGTAAGAACAACAAATGCGATAAGAGCCCATGATCAAAACCATATTATCTTCATTGAAGGAAACTGGTTTGCCAATGATTTTACAGGTTTAACACCTCCTTGGGATTCTAATATGGTTTATAGTTTCCATAAATATTGGACTTATAATGATACAGCCTCTATACAATGGGTATTAGATTTAAGAAATCAACATAATGTACCACTTTGGATGGGAGAATCTGGAGAAAATTCTAACGTTTGGTATACAGAAGCTATCAATTTATTTGAAGATAATGATATTGGCTGGTCATGGTGGCCTTGGAAAAGAATTGAAACAATTGTAAGTCCTTTTTCTATAAATTCAAATTTAAAATATGAGGCAATTATTAGCTATTGGAAAGGAGAAGGGGCAAAACCATCAGTGCAAGATGCCATAGAGGGTTTAAAACAATTAACTGACGATTTAGTAGTAGACAATAATAAATACTATAGAGATGTTGTAGATGCATGCATTAGACAGCCACAAGACGAAACTCATATTCCATATAAAAACCATACCATTCCAGGGCTCATTTATCTTTCTGATTACGATTTAGGTAGTAATGGTATTGCATATAATGATATTGATTACGGAAACTACAGCCTTTCTACGGGTAGCTATCAACCTTGGAATTCTGGTTGGAATTACAGAAATGATGGCGTAGATATTCAGACCAATACAGACAATACAAATAGCAATGGCTATCATATTGGTTATACACAAAAAAATGAATGGCTTAAATATACCATAAATGTTCAAGAAACTGGTTTTTATAATTTTAAATTCAGATATGCTACAGAACAAACAGGAGGAAAACCAAAGTTCTTTTTAGATGATGTCGATTTTGCAGGTGATATAACATTAGGAAGCACAGGTGGCTGGAACAATTTTGTTTTCCAAACCATTACCAATAAATATATAGAAGCAGGTACACATGTGCTTAAAATTTTGGTTGATGGCAATGCATCTTACAATATGAGTAGTATCGAGTTCTTAAAATCAACAGAAGCTATTCCTGCTTTTAATGTGTTGAGTGCGAGTACAAATGACGATGAAAAATCGATTAAAATTATTTTAAATCATCCTTTAAGAAGTCAAGAACTTACAAATGATCTGTTTGAAGTAACTGTAAATAATACCCCAAGAAACATAACATCATCAACAATAGACCCTTCCAATAATCGATTAATTACCATTGAATTAGAAAATTATTTATTCTATCAAGATGAAATAAAAATAAGTTATACAGGAAATATTATAACATCAACGTATAATGTTATTTTACCAAATTTTCAAAATAAATTGGTTGATAATTATTTGATAACAAGATTATTAATTCCTGGAAAAATTCAAGCAGAAGATTTTAACAATCAAGTAGGTTTGGATCTAGAAAATACCTCAGATTTAGGTTCGGGTCAAAATATTGGATATACAGATGCTGGAGATTACGCAGAATACCTAATTTATATTTCTGAAAGCGGTTATTATAACTTAAACTTAAGAACCGCCGCAGAATCTAGTGTTGGAGAAATTGAATTTGAACTTTCAAATCATCAAATCACACAAAGTATTGCTACCATAAATTTACCTGTAACGGGTGGTTGGCAATCATGGCAAACAACATCTATACCAACAACATTAAATGCAGGTATTTACACCTTAAAAATGAAAGTGTTGCAAAGCGGTTTTAATATGAATTGGTTTGAGTTTGAATATGTAAGTAGCTTAAGTACAAAAGACTATGTAAGTAATACATTGTCAATATTTCCAAACCCAATTTCAGATAAATATCAAATAAAACTAAATAATCAACAAGTTATTAAAAAACTAAGTATTATAGATGTACATGGTCGTTTAATAAGTAAAATAAAACCAAACCTAGTAAAAAATGTATATAATTTATCAAGCTTAAAATCTGGAGTTTATTTCTTAATGGTGGAAACAGATAAGGGACGTTATCAGAAAAAAATAATGAAGAAATAAAAAAAACAATTGAAAAAAATTTTAACAACTTTTAATGTTATCTATTTAGTATTTACACTTCCTTTCGAAATATCAAAAGGTCAAAAGAGAAAAGTTAAAAAAAAAATAAAAAGCTATTTCAAGTAAATTGTATACTATCAAGATGATAATTTTCGAAAGAATTTAAATGAAATACTTGGATAATATAAGGTTGTTTTTTTAATAAAAATTTTATAAGACAGCTAATTAAAAAACAATAATGAAAAAAAAATATATAATAAATTTAATCTTAATAGGAACTTTAGTTTTAGCTTGTAAAACTAAAGAAAAGCAAAAAGAAAAATCTAGCAAATGGAAAGTAGATTTTCTAGACAATTTTGATTCATTTAATTCAGATAACTGGCAAGACCAACGTATTTGGGTAAATAATGAAACGCATTGCTACGTTCCAGATGGTGAATTTGGAACTAGAGAAGTAAGTAAAGGTACCTTAAAATTAAAAGTGGTAAAACTTGATAAAAAATACGATTGTGATAATTTAGATAAACATGGAAAAAAACATCCGGAAACTAAATATGTAGCAGGTCGTATTGCGTCAAAAAACAAAAAAGAATTCATTAAAGGTAAATGGACTGCAAGATTAAAATTAGGAAGCAATGGAGAGCCAAGTATGTTTCCTGCTTGGTGGATTTTAGGAGCGCAAAATAATGAATCGCCAGTACAAGAAGATAATGAATCTATTTGTTGGCCTTTAACAGGTTCTGGTGAGATAGATATTTTTGAACATCATGGAGATCATCAAAAAGATCATTTCACAGCAGGCGCTATTAAAAGTTTAGAAGAATGTGACAAAGGTGATTGGTGGAGCTTGCGAAAAGGTTTTGATGTTACTCTAAATGAATATCATGAATATTCTGTTGAATGGGAAGGTAGTGATTTGGTTTATCGAGTTGATAACAAAGAAATTTACAGAAATGTTGGTCAAGGGGATAATTACCCGGAGCCAATGTTTGCTATTTTAAATTTTGCGAAAATTACAGATTCTCCTATGAAAGATTCAGAATGGGTAATGGAAGTTGATTGGGTAAAACACGAATATAAATAAAAAATAATTTTTCTTTATAGTTGTTCGCTTTCCAAAAGTAAATATTAATATTAAAAAATTATGTTTAAATCAAAGATAGATACTAAATATTACTTGCTATTAATTGTTTTTTTGATTTCATTTTTAAAAGGATGTAAGAAAAAAACTTTTTTGAATGAGAATATAATAATTGAAAACAAAGTTGATTCGTTATTGGTTTTAATGACCTTAGATGAAAAAATAGGACAAATGTCTCAAGTAAGACATTTTGCAGATATGAATTCTGATGATGATATTGCTACAAAGTTTATTGGATCTGTTATACATACTCAAGGTCCTAATCCAGGAAAAGATGCCTTAGGATGGCAAGACAGATTTAAAGCTTTACAAGAGAAAGCCTTGTCTACACGTTTAGGAATTCCATTATTATTTGGTGTAGATGCAGTTCATGGTCAAAATACCTTTCAAGGTGCAACTATTTTCCCACATAATATTGGTTTAGGAGCAACCCAAAATACGACTTTGGTAAAAGAAGTGGCTCACATTACAGCCTTAGAAGTTCAAGCAACAGGTTTTAATTGGACATTTTCTCCCTGTGTTGCTATTCCTTATAACGAAAAGTGGGGTAGGGTATATGAAGCGTTTTCAGAAAACACAGCATTAACAACAAAAATGGCAAAAGCTTCAATAGAAGGTCTTCAAGGAAATTTAAAAGACAGTCTAACGGTAATGGCAACAGCCAAACATTTTATTGGTGATGGAGCAACAGATTTTGGTATAGAAGGAGGAAATACATCATTAACTATGAAAGAAGTTGCAGAAAAATTATTACCACCTTACAAAGCGGCTGTTAAAGCTAAAGTTGGTGCAGTAATGACTTCTTTTAACACACTTAAAGATATACCAATGCATGCTCATAAAGTTTTAATTAATGATACTTTGAAGAAAAGTATGGGTTTTGATGGAATTGTCATATCTGACTGGAAAGGATATTCTAGGTTTGGTAAAAATGATATAATTAACGCAGGTGTAGATATGGTAATGACTGTTGATGGTGATTTAGAAATATTTCAAAATGGATTAAAAAATGCAGTAGCAAATGATTCGGTTTCTATGGATAGAATTAACGATGCAGTAAAAAGAATTTTAAGACAAAAATTTAGACTTGGTTTATTTGAAAACCCATACCCAAAACGTTCTTTAATATCTAAAATTGGCAGTCAAAATCATCGAAATAAAGCAAGGCAAGCTGTAAGAGAGTCTCTTGTGTTATTAAAAAATGAAAAGGCTACTCTACCAATAAGTCAAGAAGTTAAAAAAATAGTTGTGGTAGGTGAACATGCCAATAATACAGGGTTACAATCTGGAGGTTGGACAATGGCTTGGCAAGGTACAAGAGAAAATTATAAAAGAGCAACCACCATTTTAGATGGTATAAAGGCTAATACCAATGCAGATGTGATTTATGATAAAGAAGCTGAAGGAAATCATTTTGATGCAGATATAGCTATCATTGTAGTAGGAGAAACACCTTATGCAGAAATGTTTGGAGATATAACTGATGGAAAAGGAGATCGTAAACTTACTCTAAGTAAAAAACATCAAAAATATGTAGCAAAATTTACTGAAAAAGGTGTTAAAACTGTTGTGATCTTAATTTCTGGAAGACCTTTAGTAGCTACTAAACAAATCAATTTATCTGATGCTTTTATTGCGGCTTGGTTACCTGGTTCAGAAGGAGATGGAGTTGCAGAAGTTCTTTTTGGTGATTATGATTTTAAAGGGAAATTGCCTCATTCATGGCCAAAATCGGTAGAAGATTTTAACGGAAAATATGGAGTTAATTTTTGGGATAAATCAAAAAAACCACTTTTTGATTTCGGTTTTGGTTTAACTTATAAAAACAATTAAAAAAATAGAAAATAGTTGTCAATACATTTTAATTTTAAAAGAGTAAAAAGATGAAAGAAAGTTTTAAAAAACAAGTCTTATATTTATGCGTGCTATTTCTTTCTTTTGGTTTTTATCAATGTAAAGAATCAAAAAATAATAATCAAAAAGAATTTAACAAAGAACAGGTCTCTTTTGATATAACTAGAACACAAGCAAAAGTCTATACAACAGCTCATAACTCAAAATTAAAACTTGCGCTAACAGACACCATTTTATTTTTAGACTTTAAACAACCTTTAGAAACTGAAATTGATATAGTAGTAGATCCTAAAAACGAGTTTCAAGAATTTGTTGGTATAGGAGCTGCCTTAACAGATGCTTCCGCTGAAACCTTTTATAAATTAACAAAAGAAAACCAACAATTATTTTTAGAAGCCTATTTTGATATCGAAAAAGGGATTGGCTATTCTTTGGCAAGAACCATTATTCATAGTTGCGATTTTTCGTCAGGAAGTTATACTTATATAGAGGAAGGTGATAAAGAACTCAAAACTTTTTCTATAGCTCATGATAAAAAATATAGAATTCCGTTTACAAAAAAAGCAATAAAAGCAGCAGGTGGTAACTTAACTATGTATGCAAGCCCTTGGAGTCCTCCAGCATTTATGAAAACGAATAATAATATGTTAAGAGGAGGTAAACTAAAGGAAGAATTTTATCAACCTTGGGCAAATTATTACGCTAAATTTATAAAAGCCTACGAAAAGGAAGGAATTCCTATTTGGGGACTTTCTATCCAAAATGAACCAATGGCAGTTCAACGTTGGGAATCATGTATTTATACGGCAGAAGAAGAGCGCGATTTTTTAAAAAATTATTTAGGTCCTACTCTAAAAAATGAAGGTTTAGGAGATAAAAAAATAATAGTTTGGGATCATAATAGAGATTTATTATATCAAAGAGCAAGTACAATTTTAAATGATCCTGAAGCCGCTAAATATGTTTGGGGAACAGGTTTTCATTGGTATGAAGATTGGAAAGATGATAACCCAATGTTTGATAATGTAGCTAGGTTAAATGAAGCATATCCTGATAAAAAATTGATATTTACGGAAGGGTGTAACGAAGGATATGATGTGAAAAGATTAGAAAATGAAGATCCAAAATTAGCAGAAAGATATGGGAAATCAATGATTAAAGATTTTAATAATGGCACTGTTGCTTGGACAGATTGGAACATTCTTTTGGATGAAACAGGAGGTCCAAATCATGTAGGAAATTTATGTTTTTCACCAGTTCACGGTAACTCGCAAACAGGCGAATTAAACTTTACAAACTCATTTTATTACATAGGTCATTTTTCTAAATTTATAAGACCAGGCGCAAAAAGAATTAGCAGTGTTACAAGTTCTAATAGTATTATTTCTACAGCCTTTAAAAATAAAAATAATAGCATTGTAATTATAGCTATGAATACTTCTAATAAGACTTTAGACTATTCAATTACAATTGATTTAAAAACATCAATATTAAAAATTCTACCGCATTCAATTCAAACTACTGTAATCAACTAAAACCACTTTTATGACCAAAAAATTAACACTAATCGCCTTTGTAGTTTCCTTAGGAGGATTTCTTTTCGGATTTGATGCAGGTATTATTTCTGGAGTGATGAATTTTGCAAGTCCAGAATTTAATTTAGACGATATTCAATCGGGTTGGGTGGTAAGTTCTCCCTCTTTTGCAGCAATGATTGCGATGCTTTTTTCTGGTAGACTAAGTGATAAAATAGGTAGAAAAAAAATTCTTATTATAGTTGCTTTGCTGTATGCGATTTCTGCCATTTTTTCTGCCCTAGCAACATCTTATGAAATGCTTTATATTGCCAGAATGATTGGTGGCTTAGCCTTTGGTTCAGCTTTGGTTTTAGCACCTATGTATATTGCAGAAATAGCCACATCAGAAAATAGAGGTAAGTTAGTTTCTATGCAACAATTAAACATTGTGCTTGGTTTTTTTGCTGCTTTTTTAAGCAATTATTTCTTTAATAAATACAATTCATCTGGAAGTGCTTTTTTAACGGATAAAACCGTTTGGAGGTGGATGTTAGGAGTTGAATTACTTCCAGCTTTGCTCTACTTCTTTTGTATGTTTCTTGTACCTAAAAGTCCACGTTGGTTATATCTTAATAATAAATATGAAAATGCAAAAAATGTTTTAAAACAGATACATGGTAATGATAAAGCTCAAGAAGAGATAAAATCAATAGAAAAAAGCTTAGAAGGTAAGCAAGTTAAAACAAAAGTTTCCTTTATTCAGTTATTTAAACCCTCTTTAATCTTTATTTTTAGTGTTGGTTTAATTGTTGGCATCTTGCAACAAATAACAGGTATTAATGCCGTGTATTTTTATGCTACAACTATTTTTAAACAAACTGGTATAGGAACAGATGCAGCATTTTCATCTGGTATTTTATTAAGTACAATTACGGTTATTTTTACAATTATATCTATGTATTTGATAGATAAGATGGGAAGAAGACCATTACTGTTGTTTGGTACAGTAGGAATAGCAATAAGTTTGTTGCTTTGCGCTTATGGTTTTAATCAAGCAAAATATAAAATAACACCTGAAGGTATTAAAAAATTAGATTTTAAAGAAGTAACTCTTTTAACACCATTAATAAACAAATTATACAACAATGATGTTGATTTTAAAAATGAATTAAAATCTATTTTAGGAAATAAAGTTTACAGTAAAAATGATGGCGCTATTTTAGAAATAGCTACCCAGATAAATGCTACGATTGTATTAGTTGGTATTTTAGGCTTTATTGCATGTTTTGCCTTTTCTTTAGGACCAGTAATGTGGGTTTTGCTTTCTGAACTCTATCCTTTAAAATATAGAGGTTTGGCAATTGGTGTTATTGCTTTTGTAAATTCGCTAATTAGTTCTGTAGTACAATTAATTTTTCCTTGGGAACTATCTAATTTTGGTAATGCGTTAACTTTCTTTATTTTTGGTGCTATTGCTTTGTTAGGTTTTTTTATTATGATTAAAATTTTACCAGAAACTAAAGGAAAATCTTTAGAAGAATTAGAAACCGAATTAATAAAAAACTAGCTTTTAATTTATTATTTTTAAAATTATTTAAAACAATGCATTTTTTTATTTCTCTTTTTCTCTTATAATTTTTCATGGAGTTATATTGGGTTTTTAATAAATTTAGAATTAGACGTTTAACAGTTAAGATTGTTTTAAGTACAAATAAACGTTATCAGTTTTATAATTATATTCTAGAGTATATTGAAATTTATAGATAGAGTTTTGTATTTAGAGCATCGAGTAATTTTGAAATGTTTAATCTCAAATAATTTCACTTATGTTTATTTCCATACTCTCTACCTAAACAATTTAGAATAATCTTCTGGCAACTCAGCATCAATTTCTCTCAAATACTTTTCTAAAGAAGTCATGGAACTATGTCCTGTAATAAGCATTAAATTACTTTTAGCTTCAAAAGGAGAAGTTTTTTCTCGAAGTTTTCTATATAATTTTGAGATAAAAGTATGTCTAAAACTATAAACCCCATAATCTTGATTTAATTTAAAATGGTCTTTTACAACACTTCTAAATCGTTTTGAAAAGTGATCTCTTCTGTTAGTTTCATTGGCGTTCTAAAACCCGCCTATTTTATGAGGAGTAAACAAAAAAGACTCTTGGTCTAACTTAGATAAGTCAGGTAAATCATTCAGCAAAATATTAGGGATCATTTTAGTTTTTAAAGTACTGTTTTTTGCCTTAAATTGAATAGTCTTAGTCTTTAAGTTGATGTCTTTAATTTTCAATCTACAAACCTCAATGGGTCTAATGAATCCAAAAGAAACAAATTTTATGAATAGCAATAAAAGTTGGTCTTCTTTTTCTAGATATTCAAAAATATTTTGCTGTTCTTTTAAAGTATAGGTTTTGTTTCTCTCTGGTTTGGTCTTTAAAACAGGAATCGAGTGAATGTGGTTTTTATCAACAATTTCGTTGTTTTTTAATACTTGAAAGATGCTAGCGAGTTCTGTTCTGTAATTATTACGATTTCTAGCACTGGTTTTTAGTAAAACTTCATTAAAATAATCTAATAAATCTTTTCTGGAAATTTCTCGTATATTTTTCTTTGTTGGATGTGTTTTTTCCATCCATGCTACAAATAGTTTTACTTTTCTTCTATAATCTTTTATAGTATTACTGCTTACAGCTTTTTCCTTTAACCTTAATGCAAGATCAAATGCTTTAGTGTAAGGAATATCTTCTTGATTTTTCTTTTTAGTAGCTGTCTTAACTATAGCCACCGCTTTTTTTGTGTTTTTTGAGCCTCTTTTTGTTAATTTGTTTGGATTCTGTTGTAAAGGTGTAGGAATCGTATTCTCTTTAATGGCTTCTTTTATTGCATCCTTAATGCTAATATTAATTGTGGATAATAGAATTTTTTCTTTCTGGGGTTTTTCTTTCTTTTTTTGAGTAACAGGATTTCTCAATTCCTCATAAAATTTGCTATTCTTTGCAAAAGGATTGAAGCCTTGTTTTAACAAATGCAATAATTTTTTTTTGTAATAAGATAGTATGCTTATTCTGTCTTCTTTGTTATGGTATTGGTTTACTTATCCATATAGGTTTGTCATTCGTTCAAGTTTTCCAGTTTTTGGATTTCTATATGAATAATAAACGTACCAACGTTTGGATAAGTCTCCATTTGCGATATAGATTTTGGGTGTTGAAAATTGAGTTAAAATTATCGAATCGTGTTCCGAATCGTATTCCAAATCGTATTCATTTGCAATGTTTAGGGTAATGTATTCGTAAATTGAAGGCATAAAAAAACAGTTTAGAGGTCTAAACTGTTGTTTTTTAATGATTTAAAATTGTAGCGAGGAGCAGATTTGAACTGCCGACCTCAGGGTTATGAATCCTGCGCTCTAACCAACTGAGCTACCTCGCCATTGGTTTGCGGGTGCAAATATAATTACTTTTTAGAGATAAGCAACAAGTGTTTTTAATTTTTTTTAAATAGAATTAATACCTATCTTGTCAACTTAACATATCAATAATGGAAAAAGTTAAATTTGAAATAGAAATACCAGTACACGCGTCACCAAACATGCTTTATCAATATATTTCTTCTCCTTCTAATTTGCAAGAATGGTTTGCAGATAAAGTTAATTCTAGAGGTAAAATATTTAGTTTTATTTGGGAAGGTACTGAGGAGAAAGCAGAGTTAATTTCAAAAAAGTCTGATGAAAGAATTCGTTGGAAGTGGTTAGAAAGCGAAGATGATGAAAGCTATTTCGAAATTAGAATACAAGTAGACTCATTAACCAAAGATGTATCTTTAATTGTTACAGATTTTGCAGAAGATGAAGATGAAGTTGAGGAATCTAAACAACTTTGGGAAAATCAAATAGACGAATTAAAGCATACCATAGGTGCTTAAAGCAAATAAATATAAAATTAAAACCAGTAGAATTGCTGGTTTTTTTATGCTTAAAATCTATCTATTTATAGTAATTTTGCATTTTTAAAATAATGGAGAATGATTAATTTTAACGGAGAGTTATTGTTTAAAGAAAATGTAAATTTAACTACAAATAATAGGGGTTTTAAATACGGTGATGGAATTTTTGAAACTATAAAAGTATCCAACAATAAAATAATTTTTTGGGAAGATCATTATTTTAGATTAATGGCTTCTATGAGAATGTTACGTATGAAAATTCCAATGGAATTTACCTTAGAGTTTTTAGAAGCTGAAATTTTAAAAACAACAGCAGTTTTAGACAATGCTACTACTTTTAGAGTACGTTTAAATGTGTTTAGAAAAGATGGTGGTTTTTATACACCCGAAACAAATAAAATTGACTATTTAATAGAAGTCTCTCAAACCAACTATCAGTCTAAAGACAGTTATCATATAGACGTTTTTAAAGATTTTTACAATTATTCAGGGCTTTTATCAACCATAAAAACCAACAACAGAATGCTAAATACTTTGGCAAGTATTTTTGCAGATGAGAATGATTTAGATAATTGTATTCTATTAAACGAGAGAAAAGGAGTCGTAGAGGTAACTAATGGAAATATTTTTGTAATAAAAGATAATGTTATTAAAACACCAGCTTTAGCAGAAGGTTGCATAAAGGGGATTGTTAGAAAAAAAGTAGTTGAAATTATAACAAAACATAAAGAATTTACCATAGAAGAAACTGCAATATCTCCCTTTGAAATTCAAAAAGCAGACGAAGTTTTTATAACCAATGCAATTATAGGTATACAACCAGTAACAAAATATAAAAAGAAAACATTTACGGTTGATTTTAGCAAAAAATTAGCAGCAAATTTAAAAGTATTAGAAATTGCAGGGAACTAATTAATTTAAGTTGATGTTGCTTGGCGCATTTGCCCATAACTTGTAGGTGCCTCCTTTTTGAAGAAGTTTGTTTTTCCAAAGTGTTTCTTCATCATTAGAAAAAATATTTTCAAAATCGTTTTCTGCTACAAACCAAGAGTTTTCATTTAATTCTGTTTCTAACTGGTTTTTGTCCCAACCAGAATATCCCTGAAAAAAACGAATGTCAGATTCCTCTAACAAACCCTCGTTTAATATTTTTTTTAGTTGTTTAAAATTACCACCCCAAAAAACACCATTAGCAACCTCTATACTATTATCTAATAATTCTGGTATCCTATGAACAAAATAAAGATTGTCTTGCTCTACAGGGCCACCTTGATAGATATTAAAAAAACAGTTTATTTCTGGTAACAAATCGTTAATGCTGTAAGAAAGAGGTTTGTTTAAAATAAAACCCACCGAATTATTTTCTGTGTGTTCTGTTAAAAGAACTATTGCTCTATTAAAAGCATCATCATTTAAAATAGAGGGTTCTGCCACCAATAATCTGCCTTTTTTAGGTTTTAGCATACACATTTGTTTTGTTTTTTAAATATATGAAAAATTTAAAATAAAAAAAACTCTCTTTAAAAAGAGAGTTTTTATATTGTCTGAAACTAAAAAGATTAGTTTACAGCATCGCTTAATCCAGCACCAGCTTTGAATTTTGCTACATTTTTAGCAGCAATTTGGATAGTTTTTCCTGTTTGAGGATTTCTACCAGTTCTTGCAGCTCTGTTAGATACAGAGAAAGTACCAAAACCAACTAAAGCAACTTTATCACCTTTTTTTAATGAAGAAGTTACGTTACCTGTAAAAGATTCTAAAGCTGCTTTTGCTGCTACTTTAGAAATTCCTGCGTCAGCAGCCATTGCGTCGATTAAATCTGATTTGTTCATAATAAATAAATTTTAAATTGTTTAATAAATATTTTGTTGCTTAATAGCTTAACAAATATAGACGGATTGTGGGTTTACGCAAATTACCCCCCTAAAAAACAGGCTTTTTGTTAATAAAAGTATGTGAATTGTTAATAAACCTTACTTTGAAAAACCAAAAACGCTAAAAACCTTATCAATAAAGGCTTTACAACATTTTGGCATCAACAGAAAAAGAATAGCCATTTAGTAAACTTTTTGCATCCATTTTTTTCTTACCAGAAAGCTTAATTTCTTCTAGAATAATGTATCCTTTAGGTACCGCAACTTTTAGTTCTTTTTTGGTGGCTATAATTTTACCTATATTATAATTATGAGTAGCTTCTTCTTTTTGTACGGCATATAATTTTACTGTAATTTCTTCGTCATTATTATAAATAACAGACCAAGCTGAAGGAAAAGGGTTTAAACCTCTAATTTTATTATAAATATTTTCTAAACTGTCAGACCAATCTATTTTTGTGTTTTCAGAATTAAGTTTTGGTGCAGATTTTTGTTCTAAAGCTGGCTGTTTTTCTGTGTTTACCTTACCATTTTTTATATAGTCTACAGTTTTAGCAACTAATTTTGCACCTAATAACATCAACTTATCATGCAAAGTACCTACAGTTTCTGTATTTAATATAACAATAGATTCTTGTAATAAAATTTCTCCAGTATCAATTTTATCATCAATAAAAAAAGTGGTAACACCAGTTTTAGTTTCACCATTAATAATTGCCCAATGTATAGGTGCTGCACCTCTATATTCTGGTAACAAAGATGCATGTAGATTAAATGTACCAAATTCTGGCATTTGCCAAACAACTTCTGGTAACATTCTAAACGCAACTACTATTTGTAAGTTTGCATTCAAATTTTTTAAATCTTGTAAAAAATCTTCGTTTTTTAAATTAGTGGGTTGTAAAATGGGTAAATGCTCTTTTAAAGCAAACTTTTTTACTGCAGGTTCATTTAATTTTCTTCCTCTTCCTGCAGGTTTATCTGGTGCAGTAATAACACCTACTACATTATAATTATTGTCTACTAAGTGTTTTAGTATGGCTACAGCAAAATCGGGTGTACCCATAAAAATGATACGTAAATCTTTCATAATTATTTTTTTAGATGATATTTGTTTTGGAAATTTATTTGGATTTTATCGTTAGATAATAATAATTGCAAATGTATTAAAATGTCTTTTTCTGCAATTTGTAAATGGTTACTAATTTCTTTAGAAGATAATGTTGCTTCTTTTGCAAGAAGATTTATTATTTGGGTTGAAATATCTTTTAAATTCATTTTTTTGTTGGAAATACATACATCGCAAATACCACAATTAATTGTTGATTTTTCATTAAAATACGCCAATATTTGTATGCTTCTACAAGTTTTGTGATTGGTAATAAAGTCTACAAAATCGTTGGCTTTTTCTTTTTTTTGCGCTAAAAAATGTTGCATTTGCTTAGCATACCTGTTAATTGCTCTGTCATCTTCTCTGGGTACTAAAAAGCTTAATAAAGTATCAGAAGTTACAGCATGGTATGCTACCAAACCTAAAGTGTCTAAATCTTTTAAATTTTTTATTACTTGTAGAGATGTAATGCCTGCTTTTTTAGCCAATAAAAACTCATTAATTTTTATTTCATTTTCAAAGAGACCTCCATAAGTTCTTAAAACAATATGTACAAATTCTTTTAATTTCTTGTTTTGATGGGTAAAGTTTAAAATACTTTTATGACTGCCTACAAAAGTTAATGTAGATTTATTTTGAAAATTATTTTCTAGTTCGATAATCCCATAATTTGATAATAAATTAAGGGTAGTTGCTGTTTTTAAGTGATGAAATTTATATTTTTTACAAAATTCCTGAAAATTAAATTCGTAGACAGTTTCTGTAAGTTCGCCTTTAGCAATTCTAAAATTTTGATATAATTTTTGATGTATTTCTTTAATTTCTGAAATAGAAGGTATGCTATTTGTTGTTTGTTCTTTATGCAGTAAAATATCATTTTCATTATATAATAGAACGCCAAAAGCTTTTTTGCCATTTCTACCAGCTCTTCCTGTTTCTTGTATATAATTTTCTATATTACTTGGTAAGGTAAAATGTATTACCAAACCAACATTGGCTTTGTCTATACCCATACCAAATGCATTTGTAGCTACAATAATGGGTGTTTTTTCTAAAAGCCAATTGTTAAAAGCAGTTTGTTTTTCTAGCGCTGTTAAACCTGCATGATAATACGAACTTTTATACTGGTTTGCGTTTAAGAAATTAGACAATTCTACCGTTTTTTTTCTTGAGTTTACATAAACAATAGCTGGCGTTTTTGTTTTGTAAAAAATCTGTTTTAACCGTTCTAATTTGTCTTCTATCTTAAAAATTTGATAAGCTAAATTTTCTCTGTAGAATGATTTTTTAAAAGTAACAGGATTGTTTAGTTGTAAATTATTTGCAATATCTTCTAAAACCTTTTTATTGGCTGTAGCTGTTAATGCTATAAAATTTACATTTTCTAATTGTTCTTTTAGTATCGCTATATTTCTATAAGACGGTCTAAAATCGTGGCCCCATTCAGAAATACAATGTGCCTCATCTATGGCAACTAAATTAACATTTAATTCTTTTATTTTTTGTTGGATTAAACGAGACTGCAATCTTTCTGGAGAAATGTATAAAAACTTTACGTTCCCAAATTTGATTGCATCAAAAATAGCAATAATATCATTTTGATTACTACCAGAAGGAATGGTAACCGCTTTAATGTGGCGTTTCTTTAAATTTTCGACCTGATTTTGCATTAACGCAATGAGTGGAGAAATAACAATGCAAACTCCATCTTTAACCAAAGCTGGTATTTGAAAACAAATAGATTTACCACCACCTGTTGGTAATAAAACAATAACATCTTTTTGGTCTAAAACAGCAGTTATTATTTCTTTTTGAGGAGCTCTAAAAGTACGATGTCCCCAGTTTTTTTCTAATATTTTTTCTAAATGAAAACTCATTCGCCAGAAAGCGAATTAAGAATGAAATTAGTACGTTTTTCAATACTCCCAAAAGGAACATTAATTAATTGATACCCTAACTCTTTGTATGCTTTGGTTAAAAAACTATCAATTTTTACAGCTTCTTCAAAAGTTTCGTAACGCTCGTTATCTGTAGTGTGTATTTCTTTCCAAGGTGCAAAATGAAAAATTTTAGAATAAGTAAAGGTGTTACTCTTTTCTTTAAATTTATCAGGATAATTGGTATTGTAATAATCCATATAAGCAAAAACATCAGGTATCCCTCTATCAAAAAAAACAATATTGCTATGTAGTTCAGATGCTTTTTTATGTTGTTTTATTCTACCTTCTAAAAGCATTTCACTAAATAATAATGGTTCTGTTAAAAAAAGTTGTTCTATTCCTTTTTGTTGTGCCTCTAAAGTAACCTCTCTAGATATTTCTGGCATACAATTAAAACCTCGTTTCGTAAGATTATTTATTACGGTTGTTTTACCCGTTCCTGGGCCACCAATAAGCACAATTTTTTGCTGCATGTTACAAAAATAAATCATTCCCTTTATAAAACTAATTTTTAATGTAATTTTGTGACCTGCTATTTGTAAATAGTTTATAAAAATTTTAATAGTTAATATGAGTAATAAAGACGAATTTTATAGCAAATTAAAAGTACAATTAGAAGACACCACAAAGTTTCCTGCAGATTATTTGTACAAATTTATAGTGCCAACAACAGAAAATCAGGTTGCTGAGGTAGAAGATTTATTTGATAATACTGGTGCAGTAATAAAAACAAAAAAATCTAAAACAGGTAAATATGTAAGTGTTTCGATCATCTTAAAGTTAAAAAATTCAGATGCCGTTATTTCATATTACAAAAAAGCTGAAAAAATAAAAGGAATCATATCTTTATAATTATTAAATCTTATGAAAATTAGAATTTTATCTATTTGTACTTTATTAATATCTATTAGTGTTTTTTCTCAAAAAAAATCTAAAACCTTAGTAACCATTGATGGAGACAAAACCACAGTTGCTGAATTTAAAAGAGTCTACGAAAAAAATTTAGATGCTATTGACAATGAAGAAGCAAAAGATGTAACTAAAAACTTAGAATTGTTTATCAACTATAAGTTAAAAGTAAAGCAAGCTTATCAACTAAAATTAGATACATTACCTTCATATAAAAGAGAAATAGAAACCTATAAAAATCAGTTAGCAGCGCCTTATTTACAAGACACCACTTTTATTGATAAAATGGTAAAAGACATTTATTTTAGAACAAAAAATAAAGTAAAAGCTAAGCATATTTTAATTAGAACTGCAAGAGATGCCAGACCAAAAGATACTCTAGAAGCTTATAATAAAATTGTAAAAATTAGAAACAGAATAGTTGCTGGCGAAGATTTTGAAAAAGTAGCAGAAGAAACTTCCGAAGATAATTCTGCCAGAGATAACGAAAAAAATGGTAGAAAAGGAAACAAAGGAAACTTGGGGTATTTTGATGCTTTTAAAATGGTAGCACCTTTTGAAGACGCTGCTTATAATACAAAAGTTGGTCAGGTGTCAAAACCATTTAGAACGCAGTTTGGGTATCATATTGTTAAAGTTGATGATTTAAAACCTTCTGAAGGAGAAATAGAAGCAGCACACATTTTAATTTTAGACACCACCAATGTTGGTAAAAAGAAAATATTTGAAGTTTACGATAAACTAATTATAAATAATAATTTCGAAGAACTGGCTAAACAATATTCAGAAGATAGAGGCTCTAAAAATAGAGGAGGTAAATTAGGTAAGTTTGGTACAGGAAGAATGGTAAAACCTTTTGAAGATGCTGCTTTTTCTTTACAAAATGAGGGTTCGTTTTCTAAACCTTTTAAAACTCGTTTTGGTTGGCATATTGTAAAGTTGATAAAAAAGCATCCAATAAAGTCTTTTAATGAGTTAGAAAAAGAGCTAAGAAAAAAAATTAAAAATAGCGCTAGAATGCAGATGTCTGAAACAGCTGTAATTAATAAGTTAAAAAAGACATACAAAATTGTAGAAAACGAATCTGCTAAAAAAATATTAGATAAAAAAAATATTAGGGCCATTCCTAAAGATTCTTTGCAAGAAACATTGTTTTCTATCAACAATAAAAAAATAAAACAAGAAGCGTTTATAGATTACATTAGAAATAGAAGACACAAACCTGTTTTTACTTTGTTTGATATGTTTAAAAATCAAGAAATTTTAACATATTACAAAAAAAACTTAGTAAACACAGAGCCTGAATACGCGTATACCTTAAAAGAATATGAAGATGGTTTGTTATTGTTTGAGTTAATGCAAGAAAAAATTTGGAATAAATCTTCAAAAGATACGTTAGGGTTAAAAAATTATTTCGAAAAAAATAAAGCTAACTATAATTCTAAGAAATTAGAAGATAATAAAGGTGAGATAATGAACGATTACCAAAACTATTTAGAAGAAAAATGGATTGCAGATTTAAGAAAAAATAGTAGAATTAAAATACGTAAAAGAGAATTAAAAAAACTAATTAAACACTACAATAAAAAATAAATGAGATTTTTAGTAATATTTTTTTGTGTGATACTATTTGCTTCTTGCGATTATTTTGCGGTACAAGAAAAACGAGCAAGTACATCAGAAATTGTTGCTATTGTAGGTACAGAAAAACTTTTTAGAGAAGATTTAAAAGATATTTTGCCAAAAACCATAACAAAAGAAGACAGTTTACTTCTAGTGAAAAGTTATATACAAGATTGGGCAATAAAAAAGCTTTTAATTAAAAAAGCTGAAAAAAATAATTCTTTAGAAGCTTTAGAAAATATAAACAAACTTGTACAAGATTATAAAGAGAGTCTTTTAATAAATAACTACAAAGAAGAGCTCATAAAACAGCAATTAGATACCATTATCTCTCCAGAAGAAGTAGAAAATTATTATAACTTTAATAAAGAGAATTTTAAACTGAATGAGGAGTTGTTAAAATTAAGATACTTGCATTTTGATAATAACATCAACGATAAAAAAGAAATTATAAAACTTTTTAAATCTAATGACACAGAAGCAGCAGAACAATTAGAACAAATGCAATTAAGTTTTAAAAAATACCAATTAAACGATTCTGTTTGGACGCAGCTAGACAAGATTTTGTTAAAACTACCGATTTCTAAAGAAAATTTGTTAAAAAAAACAAAATTCATTCAAAAACAAGACTCATTAGGTTTATATTTGGTCGCTGTTAAAGACGTTTTAAATAGAAACGATATTGCACCCCTAAGTTATATAGAACCTACTATAAAAGAAATGATTTTACACAAACGTAAAATCGAACTAATTAGAGAAATAGAAAAAATAATAGTAAAAGATGCCACAGAAAAAAATAACTTTAAAATATACTAAGCAACTTATTATCATCACATTTATGTTACTAAGTGTATATCAAATAAATGCACAAAGAGTAAAAATTGATGGCGTAGCAGTTGTTGTAGGTAAAAATATAGTTTTAGACTCTGATATTGAGAAGTTTAAGCAAGAAGTAGAACTTAGAAGTGAAGGTAAAATAACCATTTCTAATTGTGAAATGTTAGAAGAATTAATGCAACAAAAACTATTATCTCATCATGCAGTTATAGATAGTGTTACCGTTTCTGATACAGAAGTAAATTCTAGAGTAGAGAGAAGTGTGCAATTTTTCACACAACAATATGGTAGTTTAGACAAAGTAATACAAGCTTATGGTTTTAACGACTTAACAGATTTAAAAGAAGAATTGTACAATGTGCAAAAAGAAAATATTTTAGTAGAAAAAGAACAACTTAAAATTACAGAAAAAGTAGATGTTACTCCAGAAGAAGTTCGTTTGTATTACAATGGATTAAAAGAAAAAGGAGAACTGCCAGAATTTGCTGCAGAAATAGAATTGGCACAATTGGTTATGAATGCAGAACCAACGCCAAAAGAAAATAAAAAAGTAATAGATAAATTAAATGAAATTAGACAAGAAGTTTTAGAGGGAGCAAGCTTTAGATTAAAAGCGATTATAAACTCTAAAGACCCTGGTGTTACCCAAAATGGAGGTAAAATTATGGTGACTAAAGAAGCTAGTTTAATTAAAGAGTTTAAAGAGGTTTCTTTTTCATTAGAAAAAGGACAAATTTCTGAGCCTTTTAAAACAGTTTATGGATATCATATTATTTTACTACACGAAATTAAAGGAAATACAAGAATAGTATCTCATATTTTAATGCAACCAGAAATACCTGAAGCTAGACTAAAAGAAATACAGCTTAAGGTAGAAGAAATCAAAAGAGATATAGAAGCTGGTAAATTAACGTTTGAAGAAGCTGTAAAAAAGTTTTCAGATGATAAGCAATCTAAAAACAACAATGGTTTAATTTTAAACCCTTATACAGGAGAATCTCGATTTGAGTTAACAAGAATGGATCCAGCAATGTATGCCAGAGTTAACGAGCTTAAAACAGGGGAATTATCTGACGTTTTTTATGATGAATCTTCAGGAGGAGAAAAAATGTACAAATTTATTTTAATGAGAGAAAAAACTGATACTCATAAAGCAGATTTGGTAGATGATTATGTAAAAGTGCAAGACTTAGCTTTAAAGAAAAAGAAAGAAGAAATCATCGAAAAGTGGGCAAAAGACAAAATAAAAGACACCTACATTAAAATTAGCGAAGATTATAAAAAATGTTCTTTTGAAAAGAACTGGAAAAAAGAAATTAGTAAATAATGTCAGACGTTAAAGCAGTAAATGAATTAGTAGCAAAGTTTGATTTGCTAAAGACAGAAATAGGCAAAGTTATTATAGGGCAGAAAGAAGCTGTAAATTTTACATTATTATCTATTTTTTGTGGTGGGCATTCTTTATTAATTGGTGTGCCAGGTTTGGCAAAAACACTTTTAGTAAATACGGTTTCTGATGCTTTAGGTTTGCATTTTAATAGAATACAATTTACGCCAGATTTAATGCCTTCAGATATTTTAGGGAGCGAAATTTTAGATGAAAATAGAAAGTTTAAGTTTATAAAAGGGCCTATTTTTTCTAACATTATTTTAGCAGACGAAATAAACAGAACTCCACCTAAAACACAAGCTGCATTATTAGAGGCAATGCAAGAACGTTCCGTAACAGTTTCTGGAAATCATTATAAATTAGATTTACCATTTTTTGTTTTGGCAACACAAAACCCAATTGAGCAAGAAGGTACTTACCCTTTACCAGAAGCACAGTTAGATCGTTTTATGTTTTCTATCAATTTAGAATACCCAACTTTTGCAGAAGAAGTACAAGTAGTAAAAAGTACTACATCTATTATAGATCAAAATATAAATGCCATTTTTAATGGTAACGAAATTGTAGAAATACAAAAATTGATTCGTAAAATTCCTGTTGCAGATAATGTGATAGAGTATGCTGTTAGTTTGGTGGGGAAAACCAGACCAAAATCTAACCAAGCAACTGAAATGGTAAAAAGTTATTTAGATTGGGGTGCAGGTCCAAGAGCCTCTCAAAATTTAATTTTAGCAGCGAAAGCACATGCAGCGGTTAATGGCAAATATTCACCAGATATAGAAGATGTAAAAGCTGTAGCGATACCAATTCTTTCTCACAGAATTGTTAAGAATTACAAAGCAGAAGCAGAAGGTATTACCATTTCTGATATCATCACTTCTTTATTGTAGTTAGTTTTCTTCTAAATTATTATCAAAAAAACTAAACACGTTACCACCATAACGTTTATCATAACGATGTTTTGCATGTTTAGATAAATCTGTGTGTTTAGAGTGCTCTACAATTAAAACGCCTTCTTCATTTAAAATATTGTTTTCAAAAACTAAGTCTACAATTTTTAAAAATTGTTCAGTTTCAAAATCATAAGGTGGGTCTGCAAAAACAACATCTGCATTTAAATTTGTTTTTTCTAAAAATTTATAGACATCACTCTTATAAGTATTAATATCTAAATCTAAGACTTTAGAAGTGCTGTTGATAAACTTAATACATCCAAAATTAGCATCTATAGCATAAATGGTTTTAGTGCCTCTAGAAGCAAACTCATAGCTAATATTACCTGTGCCCGAAAATAAATCTATTACTGAAATAGCATCAAAATAATAAGTATTATTTAAAATGTTAAACAAAGACTCTTTTGCCATGTCTGTTGTAGGTCTTACAGGCAAGTTTTTAGGAGCTTGTATTCGTCTAGACTTATATTTACCAGATATTATTCTCATGAGCCTAATAATATATAATTGTGATGTTTATCAATATTTAAATGATTAAAAATAGGATTGTTGCTTTCTAAAAAATAAATATTTCTAATAAAGTTAAACGCTATTTTGTAAATATCACTCTCTAAAGTTATGATACCTGTAAAATAAAGAGAAAACATATTTGTATTTAGATTAAGTTGTTCTGCAACAAATAAAATATAATAAATAAAATCTTCTTTACTATTGTAGCTAAAACTATTAGCTAAAAGGATTTTATTATTTTCTATAACTAAAATGTCTAAGCTATTTTTAGACACGTTTACAAACATTGTTTGTTCTTTAGCAATATTTAGTTTTATAATTTTTTCTATAAATGCAGTTGTATGATGTTTGTACTCAAACTCGCCAAAATGCTGAAAAAAATAATTATTAATATTTACATATGGTATATAAACATTATGTGTACTTAAAGTTTTTATTTCATCAAAAGTTATAAAATCTGTAGCAAGCGTTTTTATGTTGGTACTCAAATAGGTTTTTAAATGATTTTCGTTAAAAAATGATGAAGGTACTAATGTATTTAAGTTGTTTTGATGAATTACTTGCACCTCATTAAAATCTTTTTGTAAAATAGTATCTTCTTTAAAGATTCCCTTTATTTTTTCTAATAATTCTTCAGGAGTTTTTAGTGTTTCCACAAAAGAATATTCAGAAAAATAAACATCTTCATTTGTATTTGGGTTGTGGATACAAAAAGAAAATCCATCCAAATTAAATTGGATGGATAATTTATTTTCTTTGGAGTTATTTAAAGAGATATTACTATTCCTTATTTTCACCTTTTTTATCATATGATGGTGGCCAGTTTCCACCTGTTGTTACTTCTTCTAAAGAACCTACAGAAACATACTCACCTTTAATTTGGTCTGTTGCTATAGCTTCTAATTCTTGTTTTACTAGAGATTCATTCATACCTTTCAAAAGGTCTTCTTTAGAAGTTCTAGCTCTAAAAGTAGGTACAACTAAACCAGGTATTTTTTCTACAGTACCTGTTTCTAATTCAAACTCTTTGTCTGTATTAGGTACTTTAAACATGTTTTTATAATCTCTATCTTTAAAGTATTTTAAAACAGGTTCATACCCAATGGTATCTGTTACTCTAACTTCTACATCATCTATAATACCACCACCTCTATTTACTTTTTCTACAATAGTTCTAGTGTTGGTAAGTGCTAATTTTGCAGAATCTATAAATTTAATTAGAACATTTTTGTCTGCGGTGTAATTACCAGTAGCTTCGTTAAACTTAACTTCTGCATCTCTAATAATTTTAAGTTTTTTAATAACTGGAGCATATTTTTTAACTTTATTCTTGTTAAAATTAATAGGTTCCATAATACCATTGTAAATTTTATAACCCAGAAAAATTGCTAAAAATAACAATAGTAAAGATGCTATCCATCTTAATTTTAAAGGTAAAAACTTAACTATAACTATAGCTAAGAGTACAGCAACTAATACTGCAGCCAAAATCATTCCAATTAATCCCATTTTTTATTTATATTTTTAATAGTCTTAACGCAAATCTACAATTTTTTTTTAATGATAAAAACTTTTATTTGCAAATCAATGTATCTTTGATGTTTTAATTAAAATATGATAGAAACTTCAGCAAAATTTAATAGAGAATTATTAAAAAAATTTCCTTTTGAACCCACTACAAAACAGCGAGATTTATTAAGTTTATTAAGCAATTTTATTTTTGATGAAGAAAAAGATAGTTTGTTTTTACTAAAAGGTTATGCAGGTACTGGTAAAACTACCACTATTGGGGCTTTTGTAAATTCTTTGTGGACAGCTGGAAAAAAATCGGTTTTATTGGCACCCACAGGTAGGGCAGCAAAAGTAATTGCTGTGTATTCAAAAAAACCAGCTTTTACTATCCATAAAAAAATTTATTTTCCTAAAAAGCAAAGTAATGGTTCTGTTGCTTTTGTTTTACAACCGAATAAGCATAGAAATACCATTTTTATTGTAGATGAAGCTTCTATGATACCAGATGGTAAGCAAAACCAACAATTGTTTGATAGCAGTTCTCTTTTAGACGATTTAATTTCTTACGTATATTCAGGTGTAAATTGTAAACTCATTTTTATTGGAGATACTGCCCAATTACCACCTGTAAAATTAGACGTTTCTCCAGCTTTAGAAAAAGAGACGCTACAATATCATTTTCAAAAGTCAGTAACAGAAATTGAGTTAGACGAAGTAATGCGTCAGCATGAAAACTCTGGCATTTTAGCAAACGCAACTTTTTTAAGACTGCTTTTAAGAAACGACCATACTAATTTTGCTTTTGATTTAAACTATCCTGATATTAAAAGGTTAGAAGATGGCTATGATATAGAGGACGCCATTGTAACTGCTTATGATAATTTTGGTGTAGAAGATACCGCCTTTATTGTGCGATCTAACAAACGCGCTAACCAATACAATCAACAAATTAGATACAACATTAGAGGGCAAGAAAACGAAATTTCTGCAGGCGATTATATTATGATTGTGAAAAACAATTATTTTTGGTTGCCAGAATCCTCAAAAGCAGGTTTTATTGCTAATGGCGATATTTGCGAGGTCTTAAAAATCTTTTCAATTAAAGAATTATATGGTTTTAAATTTGCAGAGGTAGAAATTAGAATGATTGATTATCCAGATATGCACCCTTTTGAAACCGTTTTACTTTTAGATACTTTAACTAGTGAGAGTCCGTCTTTAACTTATGATGAATCTAATAAATTGTATCAGGCTGTTAAAGAAGATTATGCAGACGAAAAATCGAAATACAAACAGTTTTTAGCCATTAAAAAGAACAAATATTTTAATGCACTACAAGTAAAGTTTTCTTATGCAATGACTTGTCATAAATCTCAAGGAGGACAATGGAAAACCGTATTTGTAGAACAACCTTATTTACCAGATGGTGTCTCTAAAGAATACTTTAGATGGTTGTATACAGCTATAACCAGAGCGCAAGAAAAACTTTATTTAATTGGTTTTAAAGACGATTTTTTCTAAGTATTTATTTTATCAAATAATGAATAGCGATAGTACCATACGTATGACCATTCGTAGCATTTAAGTTGTTAGATTTATCTGTGTTGTAATTATAAATATAAGCAAAATGAAACCTGTTTGCGGTAAACTGATAGCCTACTTCTAAGTTGAACACAAAGGGTTTTAATGTATTGGTAACCAAACTACCAGTATTTAAAAAACTACCTTGTAACGTAGCATCATACAAAGTATATCTTAACGTTGGTTTTATATAGAGAAAAGATTCAACCTCTCTGTAATATGCTGTGTTTTTATTATTGATATTGGTATTGAAAGCAATAGAATTGGCTAGTTTTTGTAAAGGTTTAAAACCAATTCTAGTTAAAAATCCAGAAGAAATATTTGTATCAATGGTACCAACTTTTGCTTTGTTTGTCCAAAAAACATCAAAATATTCCCCTGTTTTATTTAACATTTTTTGATCAAAAGCAACATTAAAATTTAAACCAATGGCATTTTTAATTTGATATTTCCAACCAACAGCTTCTTTAAAACCATAAATATCGTGTATAAAATCTTGTAAGTTTTTGCCAAAAGCATTTGGACCTAATACACCTAATTGAAAAGATGTTTTTAAAGCAGCATTTTTTTTATATATTTTATGGATACCGAAACTACCATAAAGATAAGCAGCAAAAGGCCTATCATGATTGTCTGGGTTTACTAATATGGCTTTAAAAGGCGTGTACATTTTGTGGCCAAGGGTAAACTCAAATATTTTTTTCTCTAAATTTTTATTGTTTTCTTTTGCTAAGTATCTGTAGGATAAAAACATCCCATTTGTATAATATCGATCGTAATACGTAGAGGTGTACAAATCATTTTCTGTGATAAAACTAATTTCTTTTGCGTATTTTTTTTGCGAAAAAACAATAGCGCTTATCAAAAAAAATAAAACCGTAAAGTTCTTTTTCATAGAAAACAAATATAAAATTTCTTAGCTAAATTGACCTTTTTTTAACTGAATTAACAAAAAAAATTAATATTTTTAAGGTTCGAAAAAATACACATGAGTATAAAAAATAAAATTACTGCAGAAGATTTTCAGAATATTGAAAATAATTCAGATTTACTCGATTTAATTGAAGAAAAAAGCCCACTATTTAATAAAGTAAAAAAGACACTTTATTATACAGAAGAACTTAAATTATTGCAAATAGAATTGGTAAAACTACAGCGTTGGATTTCTAAAGAAAAAAAACGGGTAGCCATTATTTTTGAAGGAAGAGATGCAGCAGGTAAAGGAGGGAATATTAGACGTTTTATGGAGCATTTAAATCCGCGTTCTACAAGATTGGTAGCCTTAAATAAACCTACAGAAATAGAAAAAGGACAATGGTATTTTCAACGTTATATAAAAGAGTTACCCAACCCAGGTGAAATTGTTTTTTTTGATAGAAGCTGGTATAATAGAGCAGTAGTTGAGCCTGTTATGGGTTTTTGTACAGAACAACAATACAAAGAATTTTTAGTACAAGTACCAGAGTTTGAACACATGATGTACGAAGATGGGGTAATTATTATAAAATTTTGGCTTTCTATTACAAAAGATGAGCAATTAAGACGATTTGAAGACCGAAAAGAAAATCCTTTAAAAAGATGGAAGTTTAGTCCTGTAGATAAACAAGGTCAATTACTTTGGGATAAGTACACACATTACAAAGCAGAAATGTTTTCTAAAACACACACTTCATACAGCCCTTGGATGATGATTAAAACAAACGATAAAAAAGTAGCAAGATTAGAAGCTATGAGACATGTAATATCTCAGTTTGATTATGAGGATAAAAAAGGTGCAAAAATAACTTTAACTCCAGACCCAAACGTTGTAATGCGTTACTATAGGTCTAATAGTAAAAATATAGACTAAATTTTATGGGCGATAAATTAACTAAAAAACAAGTAAATAAATTAAATACAAAAAAAGGACTGTTGGCATTATTGTCTAAAGAACCTTTTAATGTTGAAAGAGGTTTACGTTATGTAGACTATCAAAAAAAATTAAAAAAATTACAAGTAGAGTTAATACGTTTACAAACTTGGGCAATAAATAATGATGAAAGAATTATTATTGTTTTTCAGGGTAGAGATGCTGCCGGTAAAGGTGGTGCTATTAGAAGATTAACAGAGCGTATAAACCCAAGACATATGCGTATTGTTGCATTGCCAAAACCTACAAAAGACGAACAATCTCAATGGTATTTTCAACGTTATGTAGAGCAGTTTCCTAAAGCAGGAGAAATGGTGTTTTTTGATAGAAGTTGGTACAATAGAGCAGTAGTAGAGCCTGTAAATGGTTTTTGTACAGAAAAAGAATACGAGATTTTTATGAATCAGGTAAATGAATTTGAAAAGATGATTTTAGAATCTGGAATACATTTGGTGAAAATTTACATGTCTATTTCTAAAAAAGAACAAGCCAAACGTTTTGCAGACATTAAGAGTAATCCTCTAAAGCAATGGAAAATGACCAAATTAGACGAAAAAGCACAAATTCTTTGGGATCAATATACAGAGTATAAAGATGCCATGTTTAAAAAAACCAATACAGAAATTTCTCCTTGGAAAATAATTAGAGCGAATAGAAAAACAGAAGCTAGAGTTAACGTAATCAATCACGTTTTAGAAAGAATACCTTACGATAAAAGTATAGAAGTTTAATGCACTAATTTCTGAACACTCTCGAAAATAAAATATACTTCTGCTGCAATTTGCTGGTTCGTTTTTAAATAAGTTTCCTCTTGTGCATCTGTACCGTCTGAAGCCTTTGGGTCTACAAAAGGCAAATGAAACCTTTCTATCGCAGTGGCTATAAAAGGGCAATTTGCATCTGCATTGTTACAAGTTGTAATTGCAATATAAGGATCTTTGTTTATAGGATTGTCAAACCTTTTAGAAAAGCCTAAAATACTTTTTTTACTGCCATTAAAAGAAATGATATATTTTGGGTTTTGATGTGAAAAATCTTCTATTTTAAAATCGAAACCTACTTTTTGCAAGGTTTTTACAGTATTTCTAAAAAATGCAGTAACCTCTGTACCACCAGAAAACGCATTTATATTTAAATTGAAAAATTGTGCCGCAAAAAATGCCCAAACTTGCCCAAGTTGACTTCTTCTAGAGTTGTGTGTACAAATAAAATTTACATTTACAACCTCGTTCTTTGTGTATTCTTTTGCAATACTTTCAGAAATTTTAAGCAATAAATCTTTACGTTCATTACTCAAACTTACTTTTTTAGAAGATTGTTTAAAGAAATTTTCTGTAGAAATAGAAGAAGTGTTTATCATACTGTGTATTTTTGTAGCAAAATTAAGCTGTTATTTAGTGTTTTAAATTAAAATAAGGTTAAGAATGCGTTTAGAAATTGGTAACAAAGTAGCTGTTTTAGATGATGTTTTAAAAGGTAAAATCATCAACATAAATAAAAATGTTATTTCTGTAGAAACTACAGATGGTATGGTTTTTAATTTTGATGAAAAAGAGTTGGTTAAAATAGATAAAGAACAGCACGAATTATCTAAATATTCTGACATAAATAATGCGCTTTTAAAAGAAAAAATTAGTGCGAATAAACCCAAAGAGAGTTTCTTTAAAAAACAAAAACACGAAATTATTTTAGAGGTAGATTTGCATATCAATCAATTAGTAAAATCTGTAAAAGGTTTAGATAATTACGATATGTTAAACCTACAATTAGATACAGCAAAAAGAAAAGTAGAATATGCCATTCAAAAAAGAATTTCTAAAATTGTATTTATACATGGAGTAGGAGAGGGAGTTTTAAAAACAGAACTCCAAAATTTGTTACATAAATATCCCGTTAAATATTATGATGCTTCCTATAAAAAATATGGTTTGGGTGCTACTGAGGTTTATGTATATCAAAATATAAAAGAGTAAAATAGAAAACGTATTTTTGCACTATGAAAACTGTGTATTTAGACAATGCTGCAACCACACAAATAGATGCAGAGGTTATTGCAACTATGCAAAAATCTATGGCGGAAAATTATGGCAATCCATCATCTACACATCAATTTGGTAGAAAAGCAAAATCTGCTGTAGAAACTGCTAGAAAAAATATTGCCAACTTTTTTAATGTAACTGCCCAAGAAATTATTTTTACTTCTAGTGGTACAGAAGCCGATAATTTAATTTTAAATAATGCTGTTTTAAATTTAGGAGTTCAAAGAATTATTACTTCTAAAATAGAACATCATGCAGTATTACACACATGTAATTATTTGCAAGAAACTTACAATATTGGATTAGATTTTGTAGAGGTTGATGAGTCAGGAGCCATAGCTTTAAATCATTTAGAAAATCTTTTAAAAAACTCCGAACAAAAAACGTTGGTTAGTTTAATGATGATTAACAATGAAATTGGAAACTTGTTATCTTTAGAAAAAGTAAGCAAATTATGTAAACAACATACTGCTTTGTTTCATTCTGATACTGTACAAGCTATTGGACATTACAACATAAATTTACAAGATATTGCATTAGATTTTATGGTGGCTAGCGCACATAAATTTCATGGGCCAAAAGGTGTAGGTTTTGCTTTTTTTAGAAAAGGTTTTGGTATTTTACCCATGCTACATGGTGGAGATCAAGAAAGAGGAGCAAGATCTAGCACGGAAAATGTACATGCCATTTTAGGTATGGAAAAAGCTCTAGAAATTGCAACAATCAATTTGCAAACTGATAAAAACTATATAGAAAATCTAAAAAAATATTTTATTGCTGAACTAAAAAAAATATCTAATAAATTACAGTTTAATGGTTTGTCTTCTAATTTAGACAGAAGTAGCTGTACTATTTTAAACATTCGTTTTCCAATAAAAAATCAAATGTTACTTTTTAGTTTAGATATGGCTGGTATTGCTGTTTCTGGTGGTAGTGCCTGTCAAAGTGGAAGCAATAAAGGCTCTCATGTTTTATCTGAAATATTATTTGATGGAGAGGAAGATAAAACGTCTATCCGTTTTTCGTTTTCTAAGTTTACCACTAAAGAAGATTTAGATTATACTATTTTAAAGTTAAAAGAGCTGCTCTCGTAGAAAGCAACTCTTTTTCAATCAACCAACTTATTTCAAATCACAAACTAATCTTCCTTTAGTTCATAAATACTTACGTAGTTTTTTGTTTTACGGTTTTAAAAAAAAATAATTAATTAATTAATATTTTTTTAGAAATAGTACCCTTGTTTGTTTTTAATTGTAATATGTATATAGAAGGTTTTATATTTTTTACATCTAAAATAGTTTTGTAAGTCTTTTTTGCAAAATCCCATGAATTTATCTTTTGACCTAAAATATTATATAAATTGGCTTCTTTAATTAAAATATTATTATCAGAATTTATATTTATTATTTTTTGATTCCTATTTAAAAAAATATGTATATCTTCAGAGACAATATCTTTTGTATTTAATATTTTACTGTTATTAAAAGTTATGTAAAAACGATTTTCATACAATCCTTTTTCTAAATCTAAATTAGCTTTTTCAGAATTTAATAGGTAAAAAACATCTTCAACTTTATCAAATAAATAGACATTTTTGTTCTCTGTTTTCCATTCATCAATTTCTATTGAAACTTCACCTGCTTTAGCTATAAGTAATTCTAAAGGTACTTGAAGCTCATCAGTAATTTCTTGAACTCCACAAATTACATATTTACGATCATCATTGTCAAATTTCCAGTAAATATCTGTTTTTCCAATATCAAACATTTCACTATCATAACCTTTATCAAAATCAAAAGAATTATTAGCGCTAAAGGAAGCTCCAATTTGCCTATGCATTCCTAAACTATTTTCATTTATATAATTGAACCCTAGTTTTAAAATTTCAATTTCTAAATTTTTAGATGTTTTCCTTTTATTTCTTTTATCACTTTTTAATAATACAGAATTGTCACCTTCAACAACATATTCTCTTTGAGAATTATTAAAAGAAACAGTACCACCATCGCTATCTGTAGATATAAAAAAACCTTGCCCAATTGGGATGTATTGTTTTGGTTCTGTATATGAAAATGTATAATTAAACTCAATTTTATCTATATAAATTGGTGAATTTTCTTTTAATTTAATACTTAAAGTATCATTTGTGTTTACTACTATTGGTATATTTAAGCTTATAAATTCTTCTGAAGCATCTAGTTGAGCAGTTTTTATAATTTGTTGGTTAATAATTAAATCTATACTTGATGCGTTTTGAGCTTTGTAAACTAATTTTAAACTATCTACACTTTTATTTAAATTAACATTTTTAAATGTTAAGGTATCAATGGTACTAGAAAGTAAAACACTGTTTGTTGCTTTTATTTTAGTTGCATTTCCACCAAGAAATCCACTTTCTGCTTCTAATGTATATTGGTAAATAGTTTGAGCAGAATTGTTACTGCTAACAGCACTTGCAGAAGTACCCATAGAAATATTTCTAGTTGCATAACCACCTATATAACTAGATGTATTATGACCTTGTGTACCTTCAGAATTTTTTTCGCCACTATGTTCCCAAAAGTATAAGGTTCCAGTTATTGCATCTAAATTATCTTCAATAAATTTCTTTGAATTTATGGCAGAAGGATAAGGGTTACCTACTAAAACAGATATATTACCTTTAGATAAATTATAACTATATTCGCCATCATTTGGTGTACCTATAAAAGTATAATTTTGTGGTCTTCCTGGGCCTTTCATTAAAAAGCCTTTACCAGGTTGTATAGAACCAGATTTGAATTTTTGAATGTAACCATAGTTAGATCCATTAAAATCGTATGTATAAATCCAATATTCAGCAATTTGAATTGGTCCAGCAGGAGAGTTATTAAAATTGCCATCAAAACCACTAATAAAATCAATATTTTTTGGAGTTGATGTTAAAGATGTTGGTGTTGTGCCGTCTTTTAAAACATTTTCTAAAGAATAATAGTTTAAACCTGTATTAGAAACTGGTGAAGAAAAATAATTATATCTATACTTACTATTCACAGTTGAGTTTTGGTCTACAAAAAGTTTACCTGAGCCCGAAATTTTTTTTGCTTCTGTATGTGTTTGAATAAGTTGTGAAGTACCTGCAAGCCTTATTTGAGCACTAGAATTTATAAGTATATTATTTGTTATAACTAATAAATTATTAGTTATTAATAATTTAGATGAATTATTTATTTCTAAATTATTTGCATTAAAAATACTAAATTGACTTAAGTCTTGATTTATATTAACAGTTCTAGACCTGTCTGGGTATCCATTAGACCAAGCATTGCTTTCCCAAGTTGTATTACCAAAATTATGTAAGCCTAATCTGATATTAGAGTTATTATTGCCATCTATAACTTCAGAAATTAATGGGGCATGAGGGTGTCTTTGAGGTGGGTTTGTTTGTGTAGATAAATTATCATCAATAAATGAAATCCATTCAGTACTATCGTAAGTTGAGTTAAATGATGTAATTAAATCATTTCTCACTAAAGAAGTATTATTACTAATGTTTTTTACAACATCAAATCTGTTTTTCCAAGCATTAAAATCTGTTTTTTTGGTTACAATTAAAATATCATCCCCTCCATCAAAATCTGTAATAGCAGTATTTTCGATAACTGTTCCAAAAACACTTGCAAGGGTAGAAGTTGGTTTTTTTATAAGAATAGATTCACCTGGCAAAACTTCAGATTCAATTAAAAATGAAGCTGTTGGCACCACATTTGTTTGATCCCCAGACGAATCCTTATATAAAGCTAAAGCTACAGTATTGGCTGGTATTGTTTCAGTTTCGTTGACATTGGTAATCTCAATCCATCTGTCAGCCAAATTATAATGATATAGTTGTGTTATTAATGCAGATTCAAAAACAGTATTATCTGGTTCTCTTATAAATATTGTGTAATCTTCAATTTCTCCATTTTGAAAATCGAAATTACAAGAAGAAGTTGGTGAAGCATTTTGTTTTAGACCAACTCTTAATCTTGTTTTTCCTAAAGTAGCTGTTTCAGGAACTAAAATATTTGTAAGAGGAATATTAAATACTGTATTGTTATTTCCAGCATTTAAAATATTCAAAATTTCTTCGCCAGCATCTTCAAAATCTCCATCATTATTAAAATCTATCCAAACTACTAAAGCAGTTGTATTATTTCTTTGCCTAGAATATGTTATTGTTCCAGAAAATGTTTCTCCTGCAACTACATTGGTAGAAAGTGATGAAAAATATCTATAAACATTATCATTTGCAGGAGTAGAATTGTTAATGTTACCGATATCTACATTAGATATATAATAATTATTACTTTTATTTATATTTACGTTTGTTTCACAATACTGCACATTTGTGGTTGTAAAAACTGTTGAGGTTGTGTAAGATGCACAGTCTGCATTTGTTTTTATTTGTACTTCATACTCCAATCCATCATCTAAACCATTTATAGTTTTATTTTCTATAGTTGAGGTTGTTTCTGTCCATGCATCTGAAGTGTTGTTTAAACGATATCTAATTATATAAGGCCCAGTACCTGAAGAGTTCCAAGAAATTTTTGCAGAAGTTTCATCAATATTAGAAACTGTGACATTTGTTAGAACACTTGGGGCTAAAATATTAATTGTTTGAACACTACTCTCTGTTGTTGAACCATTGTCAAATGTCCAAGTAATTTGATAAGTACCTGCTGTTGTTAATGTTGTATTATCTGTTGTTGTGCCAACTATTTGTAAACCACATTGATAGTTCATAATAGGCGTTTCAACATCATAAGAACAAAATTCTGTAATAGTTGGTAATGTTGGTGCAGTAAAAGCGCCATTATAAGCAGAAACATTTACTGTTGTAGTACAAGAGTTTGTTAAGCCATCAGAATCTGTTACAGTTAGGGTTACAGTTTGTGGTGAGCTAATATCATTACAATCAAAAGCATATTTGTCTAATGATAAAACTAAATCTGCTGGATCATCATAATCATCTGTAGAATTATTATTAATATCATTTACAGTTATATAAGCATTACCTCCTGAATCTAACGTTACATCTAAGCTACCAATACAATTTGCTGTTGGTGGTTGCGGAGATGGTTTTATGTTAATGTTATAATCTTCTACTTCACCAACTTGAAATTCTAAATCACATGGATTTATAGTAGCACCTCTTCTAATAGCAACTCTCATTCTAGTACTGGTTGCTATAACGTTTACATCGTTTGGTATTGTTATTTGAAAATTTTCTGTTATACCATTTCGACTTGAAGCATCAGAACCTGTATATGTATGTACTTGTTCACTCGTTGTAAATGTACCATCGTTATTAAAGTCTATCCAAACTTTTACAGTTGCTTCATTGTAATTACTCATTTCAAAAGTAATAGAGCTGGAGTAAGAGTTTCCTTTTATAACATCTGTAGTTACATTATTGTAGTAGGTATATTTATTTGCAGAATTATCACTGTCGTTATTAATATCAGCGAATTTTATATTAGAAATATTAAAATTATTATTATTATTGATATTTATTGGGGTACAATAAGACTGTGCTTTTAAGTTATTAAAATTTAAGCAAATAAAGAGCTTTAGAAAAAATACTATACTTTTCAAATCAATTTGTTTTTTATGCTAATTTACTGATTTTTAGATTGTTTTTTGAATAATTTAATTTAAAATTAGGTTAAAATTATTTTGTTTTTATATCGCTTTAAAGAGCTACTCTCTTGGTTTAAATTAAGCTCTTTTATTCAAATTTATAAACTATTATTACTTTAATTTACTTATTCTTACGTTATTTAGCATAATATGTTTTTTATTTTTTACTTTAAAAACAAGCAAAAGAGAGTCTTAAAAATAGACTCTCTTGACTCCAAAGCTTTGTAAAATACTAATTAATTAATATTTTTTTAGAAATAGTACCTTTGTTTGTTGCAACTTTTACAATATAAACTCCTTTAGACCTTGTTCCTAAAGAGATGTTTGTTTTGTAGATGTCCTTTTTGTTAGCACTCCAGTTTTTTATTTCTTGCCCCAATAAAGTATATATGTTTACAGTTTTAAATATTGCGTTATTTTTTAAACGGATAGTTACTTCTTCATTATTTGTATCGTAATAAATAGTAGCATCATTTATGATATTATCAGTAATACTTAGTGATTTTTCTTCTGAAAATGTCATGAAAAACCTTTCTTTATAACTTCCTTTTATTAAGTTTAATTCAATTTTATTACCTAAAAGTTGATAATATTCCTCTTTTAAACTGTCATATAAATAAATGTTATCGTTGTCAATATTAGTTTCATCAATTAAAAGGGTAATATTACCATCGTAATTAATTTCTATAGTTAATGGTATTTTAAGCTCAGGTGTAATCTGTTGCACACCTGCAATTGCATATTTTGCCTCATCTTCTGGAAATTGCCAATACATATCTGTATCGTTTAAATCAAAAAGTTCGCTATCATAACCAATATCTTTTTTAAAAGTATTATTACTATTAAATGAAATACCAATTTGCCTGTGTAAAGTTTTCTGATTATCATCTAAATAATCCATACCTAATTTTATAATTGGTAAGGTGTTACTTTTTGCACTGGTTAGTTTTTTTGTTTTTGATTTAAAAAACACAGATTCATCGCCTTCTAATATATATTCTCTTTGGCTATTATTAAAAGTAATGTTTCCACCAGTATTACTGCCACCCACAAAAAAACCTTGTCCTACAGCAATATACTGCTTTGGTGCTTTATAACTACCTTCGCCTATTGTTGGCGAGTTTGGTTTATTGTTAGTAGACACTTGGTTTGCAGCTAACCCCATAGAAATATTTCTTGTTGCATATCCACCAATATAACCTCCAAAATTATGGCCAGAATTGTTAGAAGATTCAATATCTTGTTCTCCTGCATGTTCCCAAAAATACAAGGTTCCAGAGATTGAACTTAAATTATCTTCTATAAACTTTTTAGAGTTTATTGCAGATGCAAATGGATTTCCTACCAAGTAAGATTCATTAGCACCAATCGCTGTAATTAAATTTCCGTCTTTTGGTGTGCCTACAAAAGTATAATTTTGATTAACACCTGTACCTTTCATTAAGAAACCATCCGTTTCTGCAATTGTACCAGTACTTTTTTGTTGCACGTAATTAGATCTTGTTCCATCTCCACTTCCGTAGGTATAAATCCAATAATCTGCTATACTTATGGGAGATGTTGCACTACCATTAAAACCATCAACAAAGTTAATATCTACAATAGGAGATGTATTTGAAATGGGGGATGTTCCATCTTTAAGTATGTCTTTTACTTTAAAATTATTTGTACCAATTGTATTTACAGGACTGCTCATGTAGGTATATCTATAAATACTTGCCACATTGGTTTGTCTATCTATTAATAATTTTCCATTACCCGTAATTTTACTGTTTTCTGTATGTGTTTGTATTAGTTGAGAAGTGCCAGCTAATCTTATTTCATTATCAGAATTTATTAAATTTATGTTTTTATTTACTACTAAAAGAGCATCATTAATCGTTATTTTACCTGTATTTTCTAATGTTAATGTATTTGCTTTTAAAGTTTCTGAAGTAATAAAATTTTCTGATAAAATGACAGTTCTAGACCTATCTGGCAAGCCATTAGACCAATTATTATCTATTCTATAAGTTGGTTGTACAATATGCTCTCCTAATAAAGTGTTTTTATTTGTGTTTGCAGTATTAATTTCTGATAACAGTGGTGAGTGTGGGTGTCTTTCTGGACCACCATTTGCCAAATCTCTGTAAGGATCTAAATTGTCATCTACAAAAACTATCCATTCAGAATCTGTAAAGTTTCTATTGCCTTGGGTAATTAAATCTGATCTTACAAGACTAGAATTGTTTGGGATATTTGTTACTACATCGGTTCTTAAATCCCAATTTAAGTTTGAACCATTTTTAGAAAGCACAATAAAGTCGTTACCACCATTAAAATTACTTAGAGTTGCATTGTTAACTAAACCAATACCATTTTTTACATTTGTAATAGTTGAATTCGAATTTTTAAATAAAAAAGCTTCTCCAGGATTTATTACACCTGTATAAGTTAATCTAGCATCAGGCGTTACATTAGTTAGGTTGCTAGATGATTTATTTAAAAAGATACTTATACTAACTGTACTTGTTGGAACGATGGCAGTTGGGTGTATGTTTTTTATTTCTATCCACCTGTCAGTATCAGATTGATAAACTTGCGTAATAATTACCTCTCCACAAGCATTTACATTATTATTTATTGCATATAAATTGTACGAGTTTGTAAAGTTTGGTGTTGCGTTTACTGTATCGTTATTTTCTAAAATATCTAAATATCCATTGTTACCAAAATTACCATCAACAATAGACTTTAAAATTCCATTAAAATCTATTAGATTAGCCGGTACACTAGATTCTTTTGTGTCTGGACAGCCATCATTATCAGAATCTAAATCTAAACGATTAGGAGTGCCATCATTGTCTGTATCTAAATCATTACAAATATTGTATGCCTGATATTCTATAAAATCTACCTCAATTCTACCACCATTTCGTACAGACATAGATATTTTAATATATTGTGTACTTTCTGTTAACACATAATCTGTGTTTTTAGAATTGTTGTTACCATTATTATGGGAGATAGAAACTGGGTTAGAAGTTGTATTTCCATTGGCATTAGACTGTTCTATAACAACTGTTTTGTTAGCATTATTTGTTGCAAAAGTTTGAATTTTTAAAATGGTATTTGCAGGTATTTCTTTTCCGAAATTAACCACTAAAAGGTCGTTGGTATTATTAAACTCGGCACCTCGACCATTAATACCGTCTGCAATATCGTTTTCATTTCGTACACCATTATCAACAGGAAAAGAGTTGTTATTTGTTACTGTTCCTGCATTTGAGTTTTCGCAATTTTGTTCTTCTATATCTAAAATACCATCATTATCATCGTCTATATCTATTACATCTATGACGGTGTCTAAATCTGTATCTAAACTATTAGTATTTGTAGCACAAAAAGATAAACCACTTATACCTGCACCATGTAAAAAACCTGTGGTACAAGAATTACAGTCTTGCCATTGTATAGTTATTGATGAAACTCTGTTAGTATCAGAAAAATTTACACCTACCCAAGAATTACTATTTGTAGAACCAGCAATTGCATTTACCACACCCGTTGTTTCATTAGAATTGTAAGATGGAGAGTTAGAATTTGTAAATGTTGGTAAAATGGTGTTATTTAATGTGTTTGTTGCAGACACTGTAAATTTATCTCCACTTGCACCACCAAGGTTGATGTGTAATAAATCGAAACCAACTGCGTTTACAGGTTCACTAAAGTTAATGGTTATTGTTACACCTTGTGGATTGTTAAAACCACTTGTGTAAAATTGTAAATTTTCTTGAAAACTTGCATCTGTACCTATTGCAGGAGAATCTGTTGTAGAGCTAGAGTTTTGCCATCTGTTTAAACTAGCTGTATCTCCGCTAAAGGTAAAAGAAACATTTACATTGCTATTGTCTACATTATTTAATGTGTTTGTTAAATTACCAGAAGGCCAATTAAATTGATTGTTTCCACTTGGGTTTGTAGACCAGCTAAATTTAGAAGAAGTAGGGGAGCAGTCTTGGTGTAATTGTTGGCCAATTCCATTTTGAATTGTTGCTAAAAAGAAAAAGAAACTGCATATAAAGCTCAGTTTTTTTAAAGTATTTTTATTTTGCATAATATTATTAGTTGGTTACCAATAATGCTTACGTAAAAAAAAAGGGTTTGGTTTTAAAAAAAGGTAAAAAAAAAGAGAGCCTTAAAAAAGACTCTCTTAACCCCAAGGCTAGTAAAATACTAATTGATTAGTATTTTTCTGGAAACATCACCTCTATTGGTTTTAATTTTTACAACGTAAACCCCTGTAGAAAGGTTGTTTACTTTTAGTTTTTCTGAGTTAGAAGTGTTTTTATTGAATTCCCATTTCTGTACTTCTTGCCCCATAATAGTGTATAATTTAGTGTTATTGATTTCTAAATTATTTTCTAATTTAATATTGATTTCTTTACTTTCTTTAGCATAAAAAATAGTTAAGTCTTTAAAAATAATATCATCTACACTTAAAGATTTAGCCTCTTTAAAAGTGATGAAAAATCTATTTGAGTGTTTCCCTTTTAAAAGATTAATTGTGGCTGAATTATTTATTAAACTATAGTACTTGTTTTCTAGTTTATCAAAAATGTATACGTTTTCTTTAGTAAAACTAATTTCGTCTATTTCTATATTTATTTCGCCATCTTTATCTACAATTATTTCTAAAGGCACTTCTAAATCCTCTGATAAATCTTGTATTCCTGCAATGGCAAATTTCTGATTTATATTTGGAAATTTCCAGTAAAAGTCTGTAGCTGATAAATCAAATAAGTAACTATCATAGCCAGTGTCATAATCAAAGGAATTATTGGGTTTAAAAGAAATACCAATTTGTCTGTGTAACTCTTTGCTATTATCACCCAAATAATTCATACCAAGTTTAATAATTGGTAATTTTTTTCTGGCTTTTTCTTCTAATTTATGTTTTTTATTTGATTTAAAAAAGGTAGAGTAGGTGCCTTCTGTAACATTCTCTCTTTGGCTATTATTAAATGTAATTGCACCACCATCTGCGTCTCCACTTACAAAGAAACCTTGCCCAACAGCTATATATTCTAATGGTGATGTATATGTAAAACCAGTTGCACCATTTGCATTTGGTTCACATGATGTTTTGCCATCGTCGTCTTGTAAAATTAAATTGTTTAAATAAAGTACATTATCATCTATAGATTCTATAGTAACATCACTATTACTGTGTATGCATTTTGGAATTTCAAAAGTGGCATATGTTAAAGACCTTGGCAATTCGTATGTACCAACTTCATTTCCATTTATTTTTAATTTTATTGTTTTATCTATTAAAGCTCTGTAGTTTATTTTTAAAACATCTACACCTCTTGGAATGTTATTATATGTAATAGATTCTGCATTATTATCTAATAATACAACATCTGTTAAAAGGTCTGTGACCAAAGTACCAATTACATTTGCAGCTTCAGATTCTAAAATTATATTAAAACCTCCAGATAATGATGCTGAGTTAGCTGCAATACCCATTGAAATATTTCTCGTTGCATAACCACCAATATAACCACTGTAAGAATGTCCTTGTTGTGTTGAGGTTGCATCTTGTTCTCCTGCATGTTGCCAGAAATATAAGGTGCCATCAATAGCATCTTTATTGTCTTCTATAAACTTTTTTGTGCTAATTGCAGAAGGAAAAGGATTTCCTAATAAATAAGATTGATTACCGCCAACTGCAGTATTTAAATTACCATCATTTGGTGTACCTACAAAAGTATAATTTTGTGCTTTACCAGGCCCTTTCATGGTAAAACCATCAGTTACAGGAATACTACCTGTACTTTTTTTCTGATTCCAATTAGAGCGTTTACCATTGGCACTTGCATAGGTGTAAATCCAATAATCTGATATTTTTATTGGATTTGTAATATCACCATCATAACCGCTAACAAAATCAATATCTAAAGGATTTGAGCTTGCAGATGTAGGTGTTGTACCATCTTTTAAAACATCTTGTAGTGTAAATGATGTGCCACCCACAGGAGAACTCATATAGTTATACCTAAATTTGCTTGGTGTTTCTGAGTTTTGATCTATATACAATTTACCAGAGCCATTTATTCTTGAACCTCCTGTATGTGTTTGTATTAAATGAGAACCATTTGCAAGTCTAATTTCGCTACTCGTATTACCAAAATTAATGCCTTCAGAAACGACCAACAAATTATTATTTACAGTTAGTTTTCTATTAGCATTTATAGTTAATTCCCTTGCTTTTAAAATAGAAGATGTTGTAAAATCTTGGTCTATTATTACTCTTCTAGTTCTGTCTGGTGCTCCATTAGACCAAGTGTTACCAACTCTAATTGTTGGGTTTACATTGTGTACACCTAATCTTAAATTAGAATTTGTATCAGCGCTTAATATTTCTTCAATTAATGGAGCATGAGGATGTCTTTCTGGACCTCCTAGATCTACATCTCTGTAAGGGTCTAAATCTTGATTTACAAAAGCAACCCACTCTGCTCCAGAAAAATCTTTATTTGTTTCTAAAACAGCATCACTTCTTACATAAATTTTATCAGTTGGTAAATTATATGTTGTTTCGTATCGATGTTTCCAATCATCAACACCACTTACATTACTTTTTGGATGCGATAATACTAATATGTCATCTGCACCAATCAAATTGGTTATATTGTTATTAACAATTCCTGAATAAGAAGAACCAGAATTGGTAATTAATAAAGAACTACCTGCCGCAATTGTTGTTGGTATTGTATATGAAAAATCTGGTACAATACCTGTTTGATTACCTGATTTATTTTGATACAAACCTAATTTTATAGAATTTGCTGGAATACTATTTGTATCATCTATGTTTGTTATTTCTATGACTCTGTTAGTACCTTCTAAATAGATTTGTGTAATCATTGGAATACCAGAAACCTGATTGTCTCTGTAATCTACATCTCCAATGGTTAAAACATCTCCATCTGAATCTGGTAAATTTGTTGGATTGTTAATACCTGCATTAACATCATTAAAGTCGTCTGCGTTATACAAGCTATTATCCAAACCATTTGACCCAACATTTCCATCTGACTTACCATCATTATCTGTGTCTATAGAATAGCCAGCTTCTAAAGCATCAAAAATTGTATCGTCATCAGAATCCAAATCTACATAATCTGCATTTCCATTTTCGTCTGTATTTACCGCTACTAAACCAGTAGCATATGCAGTGTCTAAACCATTTATTGTGTAGATGTAGTTTGGGGCAATATAATCTATAGTTGTTTGTGCCTCTACATTGTCTGGTATACCATCGTTATCAGAATCTAAATCTTTATCATTTTGTATACCGTCTCCATCAAAATCTAAATCGTCTGCAAAACAAGATTGTGATTGTGTACTCCATACAAAATTATCTAAACCATGCAAGTCTGCTCTATTGCTAACTATAGTTCCGTTAATAACTTTATGAACAATAGAAACATTAGATAAACTATTTTGAGATATGAAACCAATAGAGGTTTCTACATTATTACCAATAAGCATGGTGCCTTGCGAAACACCATTTCCATCAAAAATGTCTACAACTACTGTTGCATCATTTCCTATAAAATTACTTTCAAAATAAGCCACTAACTCTGTGTCTGCATAAATTTCGTATCTAATTATTAAATCTGCACTATCAATATAAGTGTCTAAAATATCTAATAAATCAAAATTAAAAGCAAATACAGGTATTGTAAAACCTATATTTACTGTATATTCTTCTCCTTGTACTAAGTTAACAGAAGGCTTTATATATATAGCATCGCCTGAGGTGCCAGACCTAAATTCTGTACCTGTTGTCCTTCTAAATTGATTTCTTCGAGTGGTTGGGTTTGCAGCTGTTGTACTATATGACAAAGTACCATTTGTCCAAGTTCCTGTTGTGGTTGCAGCTGAACCATCTGTTCCTGGTGAGCCTGGTAAAGAACTAAAATCGCTACTACCGTTTAGTCTATTTAGTGTTAGTCCTCTAGAAAAAGCCGCACTTTCAAAACCAGATTCTTGAAAACCTAAACCACTGTTGGTATTATCTCCTATAGCATAAATACTAAAACCATCAGTATTGTAAGCAATTTGGTCTATTTGTGGTGTTGCAGCTCCAGGGATTACACAGTTTTCATCTGTATCTAAAATACCATCATTGTCATCATCTACATCTACATTATCTGGGTATGAATCTCCATCAGTATCTTTGTCTGTAATTGTAAAGTTGGCAGATACAAAGTTTATCGTATATTTAATATTACTTAAAGATCCTATTGTGATTGCATAAGTACCTACAGTCTCGCCAGGAACTCTAGATAAGCTTCCTGTTAAAACGTCTCCAGATTCTAAGCTACCAGCAGTGATTGTGTAGGTAAATGTTGGGTCAGCATCTCCAATTTGTTTGGTTTGCCCCGAGTTTGCAGTAACAGTAATAGGTATGCCCGAAGCAATTTTTTTTCCAGTTACTTTTACATTATCTATAGATATGTCAGATTGCCAACTTGCGGCTCTTATACCTTCAAATCTAATAATAACCGTGTTTGAGTCGTAGGCACTTAAGTCTATTTCAGCAGTATTCCAAAGGTTTCCTTGATTACCAGTTCTACTAAAAACATTATTGTAATTAGCACCTCCATTAGAACTTACTAAAACATTAAAAGTACCCATATTTGCAGCACTATTTGCAGAATACATGTGATAATTAAAAGATATTTTAGAATCTATTTGAGATGTAAAATCGAATTCTTTTTCTAAGTGTGCTCTTGCACCATTTGCTACAGAACCAGAAGTTTCTGTATACATAAAATACGATCCTTCTGCAGCTCCACTTTGTGGACCAGTTCCACCAGAAGGAGTACTTGTTGCGTTTGTCCAATCAAAATTATCATTTGTTGAGTTTGTCCATCCATCTAGCGAATTTTCGAAACTATACCCTAATTGGTTTTGTTCGCAAATGTTTAAAGCAAAAGAATTTATTGTACCTCCATCTTGATTTGTATCGTCGGTTACTTCTAAAGTCCAAGTACCAAATGCATTTTCTCCAGAAAAATCACTTAAATTTCCAATAGGATTAAAAGTACCACTTACTGTAGAATTTCCACTAGGTAAAACATTAGAAGAATTATCGTCAAAAGTGGCGTTATAATTATCACCATTTCCGCCTCTATCAGAAGAGAGGTTTACTCTTGTACCATTTGGTGATATTAAAAAAATATCTAAATCCTCATTCCAAGTATGTGTAATATTTACGCTAGTTGTTAATTCTGAAATAAAGAAATTATCTACAACATTTAGTGTAGTTGTATAGGTAACTGCTCCTCCAGGATTTGCTGCAATAGTAACATTGGGATTATTGCTATAATCTTTACAAATAAATGTTTGTGCGTAGTTATTTGTGTAAAAAGACACAAATATAAATAGTACTAAGTACCATTTACTTTTAGATTTAGGGGTCATAAAGTAATTATTTAGGGGTCAATAAAAGAGTTTTTAAACTCTATAATATTTAGCTAATATATTAATTTTTTCATTAATTAAATTTTTTAAACAAAAAAAAACCGAAATTTTTAAATTTCGGTTTCTTTATTTATTTTCTTTTCTGTTGTTTAGCTTGTTGCTCCTGTGCTTGTTTCATAGCGTCATCTATACGTTGTCTAAACTTAGATTTTTTCTTTTCAGGACGCTTTTTATTTTCTTCTATTTGAGCGTGTATTTTTTCTTCGTCGATAACAAAGTTTTTAATCACTAACATAATTGCAATGGTTAATAAGTTAGAGATAAAATAATACAAACTTAAAGAACTTGCATAGTTGTTAAAGAAGAACAACATCATAATAGGAGAAAAGTAAATCATATACTTCATCATCTTGCTCATATCTGGCATACCTTCTTGAGTTGGTGCTTGCATATTGGCTTGTTGACTCTGGTTCATCTTCATGTAAAAGAAAATAGCTACAGATGCCAAAATAGGAAACAAACTCACGTGATCTCCATAAAATGGAATTGAAAAAGGCAATTTAAAAATAGTATCGTAAGATGATAAATCGTTTGCCCATAAAAAGCTTTCTTGTCTTAAAGAAATATTTGTTGGAAAAAACTTAAACAAAGCAAAGAACACTGGCATTTGTAATAGTGCTGGTATACAACCAGACATCATGCTTACACCTGCTTTTCGTTGAATTGCCATGGTTTCTTGCTGACGCTTCATTGCGTTTTCTTTACCCGGATATTTTTCATTTAAGGCAGTCAATTCAGGGCGAATTACCTTCATTTTCGCACTAGATAAATACGATTTGTATACTAGTGGAGACATAATGATTCTAACAACAATCGTCATTAAAATGATGATTAAACCATAGTTTGATAAAAAACCTTTTAAGAAGTTAAATACAGGATAAAAAATAGTTCTGTTTAAGAAACCAAAAATTCCCCAACCTAAATCTGCAGACTCTGCTAAATCTGTACCTTCATAGGTTTTTAATAAATTATAATCATTGGGGCCATAAAACCATTTCATATTATAATTTAACTCGCCATTAGACAATGCCAAAGGTGTTTTTAATTCGAATTTTTTTGTGTAAACCGTATCAATTTCTTCATTTAGAACTAAGTCTGTAGAAGTAATGGTTGCATTATTAAAAGGCTTTTCTGTTAATAAATTAGAAGTAAAAAAGTGTTGTTTGTAAGCAACCCAATCTACATCATTTAAAACCTCAGATTTACCTGCGTTTATATAGTCTACTTCTTCTTCTGCTTTATAATAATAGTAAGTGTACATGGTGTTTTCTGTACGCAAACTTTTTTCGTGTCTGTAACCATTTAAAGTCCAATCTAAATTAATAGGATTAGACGAATTGATAACCGTACTTAAACCTTGAGATCTAACAGCAAAATCTACCATATAATTATCTGCTGGTTTCATTTCATATCTGTATTCTAAATATTGAGAATCAGATACCTTTAATCTCATAGAGAGTATCTGGTTTTCTCCATTTTTAGATAAAGATGGCTCAAAAAATAAATCTTTGGTATTTAAAATTCTATTGTCTGTAGTACCAAAATTGATGTTAAAAGAAGCATTGTTATCTTTTATCATATATAAAGGTAAAGAATCATAAGTTTTATAATTCTTAATTAAAGCTTCTTTTATTTGCCCACCTTTATTGTTAATAGTAAGTTTTATAACGTCATTTTCTAAAACAGTAACACCTTCTGAACCTGTAATTGCACTTTGTGCAAAAGCACCCAATTTATTTGTAAGGGCTAATTTTTTTATAGAATCGTTTTGGTAAGTAGCTTCATTAACAACAGTGTTATTAACGGTATTTGTTTGAGTTTTGGTAGAATCTACAATTTGTGTTGTATTTGTATCTGTAGTAGTTTCTGTTTCTGGTTGATTGGTATTCATCCACCAAAGAATGATACCTCCCAATAAAATCATTCCAATAAAAGAATTGAAGTCGAATTTTTTTTGTTCCATGTGTTTATTTAAATGTCAATCTGTCATTATTAACTTCTAATTAGAAGTAAAAACCGACAAATGTAGCAAAACTGTATTGTTTTTAGTTGATTTTGCTGTGATTTTTGTTGATGATATTAATTGTTCAAATTGTGTTCCCTTTTTAAACTTTGAACTTTAAATTTTAGAATACTTAAGCGCAGCTTTTATAAAATCTACAAATAAAGGATGAGGTTTTAACACCGTACTTTTATATTCTGGGTGATATTGAACCCCCACAAACCAAGGGTGAGTTGGTATTTCTACTACTTCTACCAAACCAGTTGCTGGGTTTGTACCTGTTGCTTTCATGCCTTTTAGCTCTATTTGATCTAGGTAATCGTTATTAAACTCATATCTATGTCTATGTCTTTCGCTAATACTAGCTGTATTGTAAGCTTTATAAGCCTTAGAGTCCTTAACTAAGTTACAATCCCAAGCACCTAAACGCATAGTCCCCCCTTTTTCTGTTACATCTTCTTGACTTTCCATAAGGTTGATAACAGGGTTTCTACAATCTTGTTTCATTTCTGTAGAAAAAGCATCTACCAAACCAAGTACGTTTTTAGCATATTCAATAACTGCCATTTGCATTCCCAAACAAATTCCGAAGAACGGAATGTTGTTTTCTCTTGCATATTTTACAGCATTTATTTTTCCGTCAATACCTCGATCACCAAAACCAGGAGCCACTAAAATACCATGTACACCTTTTAATTTTTTCTCAAAATTCTTTGGGGTTAAGCTTTCAGAATGTACCCATCTTACATTTACTTTGGTTTCATTAGAAGATCCGGCATGAATAAATGCTTCTGTAATAGATTTGTATGAGTCTTGTAATTCTATGTATTTACCAATTAATGCAATTTCTACTTCAGAAGTTGGGTTTTTATGTTTTCTTAAAAACTCATTCCAAACTTTTAATTCAGGTTCTCCTTTAGAAGATAGTTTTAATTTATTAAGAACTACAGTATCTAAATTTTGGGCTAGCATTAAATTAGGTACATCGTAAATGGTTTCTGCATCTATAGATTGTATAACGTCTTCTTTTTTAACGTTGCAGAATAAAGCTAGCTTTCTTTTAATTTCATCAGAAATTTCGTGTTCTGTTCTACAAACCAAAATATCTGGACTTACACCACTTTGCATTAACATTTTTACAGAGTGCTGTGTAGGTTTTGTTTTTAACTCGCCAGCAGCCGCTAAAAAAGGAATTAAAGTTAAATGAATCACAATTGCATTATCTTCGCCTTTTTCCCAAAGCATTTGCCTAACAGACTCAACATAAGGTAAAGATTCAATATCACCAACTGTACCACCAATTTCTGTAATAACAATATCATATTCACCAGTTTCTCCTAAAAGCTGAATTCTACGTTTAATTTCATCGGTAATATGAGGGATAACTTGTACTGTTTTACCTAAAAACTCACCTTTACGCTCTTTGTTTATTACAGATTGATAAATTCTACCTGTTGTTACATTATTTGCTTGCGATGTTGGTATGTTTAGATAACGCTCATAGTGCCCTAAATCTAAATCGGTTTCTGCACCATCATCTGTAACATAGCATTCGCCATGTTCATAAGGGTTTAGAGTTCCTGGGTCTATATTAATGTACGGATCTAATTTTTGTATGGTTACAGAAAAGCCTCTTTCTTGCAATAGTTTTGCTAAAGATGCTGCAATAATTCCTTTTCCAAGTGAAGATGTTACGCCCCCTGTTACAAAAACGTATTTAGTGTTACTCATGGTATTCTTAGGTTTGCGCAAAAGTACTAACTCTAAAAATTCTGTGAAATAAAAAAGGGAAAAACATTTCTAAAATTTGTAAATTTGCACCTATAAAAAATATTTTAATTTTTTTTAAAATAGTGTTTGTCTAAAATAAAAACAGTTGTATATTTGCACACGCTTTTAGAGAGCATAATGTGAAAACATTAAAAATAAATAAAGAAGTCATTTAAAAATACATATAATGCCGAAAAGAACTTACCAGCCATCAAAGAGAAAGAGAAGAAACAAACACGGTTTCAGAGAAAGAATGGCTTCTGCAAACGGAAGAAAAGTTTTAGCTAGAAGAAGAGCTAAAGGAAGAAAGAAAATATCTGTGTCTTCAGAAACTAGACATAAAAAATAATATAATGATTAACAATTGTTAATAATTAAGGTGTTACTATTTTTAGTAACACCTTTTTTTATATCCAAACACTAATTATTTTTACAAACTCATAAAACACAACTATTTACCATGCCAAAAAGAGAAGACTTAAAATCAATTTTAATTATTGGATCTGGACCTATTGTTATTGGGCAAGCTTGTGAATTCGATTATTCTGGTTCGCAATCTTTACGTTCTTTAAGAGAAGATGGAATAGAAACGATACTTATCAACTCTAATCCAGCAACAATCATGACAGATCCTTCTATGGCAGATCATGTGTATTTGCTGCCATTAACCACAAAGTCTATCATAAAAATATTAAAAGAACATCCACAAATAGATGCAGTATTACCAACCATGGGTGGGCAAACCGCATTAAACCTTTGTATAGAAGCAGATGATAAAGGTATTTGGAAAGATTTTGATGTAAAATTAATTGGTGTAGATATAGATGCAATAAATGTTACAGAAGATAGAGAGCAGTTTAGAGAATTAATGGGTAAAATTGGTGTAGAAATGGCACCGCAAGCTACAGCAACTTCTTTCTTAAAAGGAAAAGAAATTGCACAAGAGTTTGGTTTTCCGTTAGTAATTAGGTCTTCTTATACTTTGGGTGGTGCAGGAGCATCTATCGTTTACAAAGCAGAAGATTTTGATGAATTGTTAAGTAGAGGTTTAGAAGCATCACCCATCCACGAAGTGATGATTGATAAGGCTATGATGGGGTGGAAAGAGTACGAGTTAGAATTATTACGTGATAAAAATGATAATGTAGTTATTATTTGTTCTATCGAAAATATGGATCCAATGGGTATTCATACAGGAGATTCTATTACAGTTGCACCGGCAATGACCTTATCTGATAAAACATATCAAAAAATGCGTGATATGGCTATACATATGATGCGTTCTATTGGCGATTTTGAAGGTGGTTGTAATGTGCAATTTGCAGTTTCTCCAGATGAAAAAGAGGATATTATTGCTATTGAAATCAATCCACGTGTTTCTCGTTCGTCTGCGTTAGCATCTAAAGCAACAGGATATCCTATTGCAAAAGTAGCTACAAAATTAGCCATTGGTTACAGTTTAGATGAGTTAGAAAACGGAATTACAAAATCGACATCGGCTTTATTTGAGCCAACATTAGATTATGTAATTGTAAAAATACCACGTTGGAATTTTGATAAGTTTGAAGGTTCAGACAGAACTTTAGGTTTACAAATGAAGGCAGTTGGAGAGGTAATGGGCATTGGACGTTGTTTCCAAGAGGCATTGCACAAAGCTACACAATCTTTAGAAATTAAAAGAAATGGTCTAGGTGCAGATGGTAAAGGATATACAGATTACAATCAAATTATAGAAAAATTAACCAACGCAAGTTGGGATCGTGTTTTTGCGATTTATGATGCGATTGCAATGGGAATTCCATTAAGCAAAATTTACGACATCACTAAAATAGACATGTGGTATTTAAAGCAATATGAAGAATTATTTCAATTAGAAAAAGAAATTTCTACGTACAATATAGATACTATAGAGAGAGATTTATTGCTAGAAGCGAAACAAAAAGGGTATGGTGATAGACAAATAGCACACATGCTAGATTGTTTAGAAAGTGAAGTTTATACAAAAAGAGAAGAATTAAAAGTACAACGTGTTTACAAATTAGTAGATACTTGTGCAGCTGAATTTACAGCAAAAACACCTTACTATTATTCTACTTTCGAGAACGAAATAGAAACAGCAAATGGAGAAATTACCATTGCAAACGAAAGTGTAGTTACAGACAAGAAAAAGATTGTAGTTTTAGGCTCTGGACCTAACAGAATTGGGCAAGGGATAGAGTTTGATTATTGTTGTGTTCATGGTGTTTTAGCAGCTGCAGAATGTGGTTATGAAACCATTATGATTAACTGTAACCCAGAAACAGTATCCACAGATTTTGATACTGCAGATAAATTATATTTTGAGCCTGTTTTTTGGGAGCATATTTACGACATTATTCGCCATGAAAAACCAGAAGGTGTAATTGTACAGTTAGGTGGTCAAACCGCTTTAAAATTAGCAGAAAAACTTACAAAATATGGTATCAAAATTATTGGTACTTCTTTTGAAGCTTTAGATATTGCAGAAGATAGAGGTCGTTTTTCTACTTTGTTAAAAGAAAATAACATTCCTTATCCAGAGTTTGGTGTTGCAGAAACAGCAGATGAAGCTCTACAGTTATCAGATCAATTAGATTTCCCTATTTTGGTAAGACCTTCTTATGTGTTAGGTGGTCAAGGAATGAAAATTGTAATCAACAAAGAAGAATTGGTTCAACACGTGGTAGATTTATTACATAAAATACCAAATAATAAATTGTTGTTAGATCATTATTTAGATGGTGCCATAGAAGCAGAAGCAGATGCAATTTGTGATGCGGATGGAAATGTCTATATCATAGGAATTATGGAACATATAGAACCTTGTGGAATACATTCAGGAGATTCTAACGCAACTTTACCTGCCTTTAATTTAGGAGATTTAGTAATGCAACAAATTATAGATCATACACACACGATTGCAAGAGAATTAAAAACAGTAGGTTTAATAAATATTCAGTTTGCTATAAAACACGATACAGTTTATATTATAGAAGCCAACCCAAGAGCTTCTAGAACTGTGCCATTTATTGCAAAAGCATACAAAGAACCTTATGTAAATTACGCAACAAAAGTAATGTTGGGCGAAAAGAAAGTAACAGACTTCAACTTTAACCCTCAATTAGATGGTTATGCAATTAAGCAACCGGTTTTTTCTTTTAACAAGTTTCCGAATGTGAATAAAAAACTAGGACCAGAAATGAAATCTACAGGAGAAAGCATCTTATTTATAGATAGTTTAAAAGATGATGATTTTTATGATTTATACTCTAGACGTAAAATGTATTTAAATAAATAAATTACTTTTTTTATAATAATTAAGGCATCCAACTTTTTTAGAGTTGGATGTTTTTTTTGTTATTTAAAATAAAATTGTTTAATAAATTTAACTAAAGTTTAAACAAAAATTAAGACAATTTAAGAGAATGTGTATTTATCTTTGATTCGAATCAAATAATAAAAACAAATTATGAAAACTAGAAACGTATTAATGTCTTTTGCAGTAATGATACTATTTGTATTTACATCTTGTAAAAACACAAAAAAAGAAGAAGTTAAAAAAGAAATAGCTAAAGAAGTTGTAAAAGAAGAAAAAAAGCCAAACATTGTTGAAGTAGCAGTTGGAAATGAAAATTTTTCAACTTTAGTTACAGCAGTAAAAGCAGCAGATTTAGTAGCAACATTAAGTGGAGAAGGACCATTTACAGTTTTTGCACCTACAAATGATGCTTTTGCAAAATTGCCAGAGGGTACAATTGCAACGTTGTTGAAGCCAGAAAATAAAGAAATGTTGACGGGTATTTTAACATATCATGTTGTTTCAGGTAAATTTGAAGCAGCTGCTGTAATTGATGCTATAAAAGCAAACAATGGTGCATTTGAAGTAACCACCGTACAAGGAGGTAAATTAGTAGCTTCTTTAGATGGAGATAGTGTTATGTTAAAAGACGAAAAAGGAAACATGTCTAAAGTTGTTATTGCTGATGTTGCTGCTTCAAATGGAGTAATACATGCGATAGAAACTGTAGTAATGCCATAATAATTTTTACAGATTGTAATTAATAGAAAAAAGCTTTCAAGAAATTGAAAGCTTTTTTTTTAGAGTAATTTTACTCAATTTTTTTCTTTTTGGTATGCAATACAAATGTAGCATTAAAGCCAAAATGGAAGTTGCCATCTTCTGCATTAAAGTTATTTGTTGTTTGAGTTATGTAAGTGTCCTCTACAAAACTACGTGCATTTGTTACTTGAAATTGTAATAGCAAATGGCTCAATTCCCAATTAACACCCACCATAAAGGGTGGATACGTTTGTATTGTTTTTAAAGGGTTCGTTATGTAATAATATTCAGAAACAATAGATGCATGTCTACCTATTTTATGTCTACCGCCAAAAGCCACAGCGAATTGACTGTTTGGATTATTACTGTTATTTTGATTCTTAAAAATAACAGTGGGTGCAATTTGTAAAGAAAGTTCAGAATTAAATTTTCTAGCCACTAAAAACTGTGTTGTATAGGCAAAACTATCAGCTGTTGTAGTACCGCTATAGGGTGTAGAACTTGTAGTTTTTCTATGTGAAAAAGTTTGTACAAATGTAAATGAAACTGGCATTTTACTGCTTTCATTTCGTTGTTTTAAAAACTTATACTTTACAAAACCATCAAAAATTTTATCATAATTGGTGTAGCCTAAACCAAAGGTAAAGTTATCTGTAAAAGAATAGTCTAAACCATACCTTGTACTTACTTTATCTGCTAAAAAGCGTTGGCCATCAAAATTAGGAATATTCCAATATCTATTGTAAAGAGAGATTTCTAAAGCTCCTTTTTTTCTGGTTTCTATGGAGTGACCTAAACCAATTCTAGTAGTTTTAAAAGCAGCAATTTTATATACTGGTTTTTTGGGAAATTCTTTATTTAATTTATCTAATAAATCTTGTGCATTTGTGGTACAAAACCCAATAAACAAAAGCAAAAATATTTTTATAGTTCTATTATTTTTCATAAGGTTTGTATTGAAATCTAAATTTTATAGAAATATTTTTAGCAATATTACTGGCTAAAATTTGAGGTATTTTTATGTCAAAATCTTTTACCTGTGTAATAAAATCGCCTGTTAAAAGATAACTGCCATTGCTGTTTTCTATTTTAGTTTTTATGTCAATTTCTTTAGAAATACCATGTATGGTTAGTGTTCCTCTTATAATTCTGGTTTGTTCTCCTGTGATAGATTTATCAAAATCTAAAATTTCACCTTCAAAATTTGCTTTTGGATACATATCAGACTCTATGTAGCTCTCGTTAAAATGCTCGTACATTAAATCTTTTTTAAACACAAAAGCACGCATTAACATACTAATGGCTATTTCTTTTTTATCTATATCTATAATACTTAAAACTTGGTTGTTTTTAGCTTCTATATTTTCTACAGAAGTGTAAGAGAAAAAAGTAACTTGTCCTTGGCGTGCAATAAATTGGGAATTTTTTTTAGGTACTTTTATAAAAAAGGTAAAAAGGAGTAGTAGTGGTAATATTTTATTCATTTGGCTTTAAGTCTATGTAACAATTCAACAAAACAACATCTTTTAAAAAACCTTTACAGATTCCTTTTACTTTTATTTTTTGATGTTTTTTTAGGCTTTTCACTTTCTCTATTTGAGCATTATTTACATCGCAAAGAATACCATATTTTTTATGATCAGTATACAATAATACTGTATTTCTATCATTTAAAAAAGAAACATCCTCTACAAAACCTATTACTTCTATGATTTTTCCTGTATATAAATAGTTGGCGTTTTTTTCATTTTCGAGGTAATAATTTACCAATTGGTTCGAATTTAATGCTATTTCAGAGGGTACTTTTTCTAAATTTCTTTCAGAAGATTTAAAAAAAGGTAGTACGTAAACATAAATATTTACGAATAGTAAAATAACAATAATTGTATAAAAAAGATTTTTTATAGACTTCATAAACTGACGTAAAGAAAAAGAAAATATCCATTAAAAATGAAAAAATATCTCCGAAAAGGAAAAAGGAGCCTTAAAGGGGAAAAGCAATTTATGGTTAGTTTAGAATAAGTAGTATATTTCGACTTTTAAATAAGTATGAAAAAAGACCGGCTTTATTTTTTAACGTTTTTATCAATTGCAGCTATTTTTTTATTAATTGCTTCTTTTGCTGTTCAATATTTTATAAAAGCTAGCGCAAACCAATTAATAGAAGTACAAGTAGAGTCCAGTAAAAGAGAGGCTAATGAGATTGCTAAATTATTAGATTTTCAGCTTTCTAAAGGGATTTCTAAAGACAGTATAGTATTAAGCACACAACAAATCATACAGAGTTCTCAAAAAGATAGTTGGTTTATTAGTGTTTTTAATTGGAGCGGTAAAGAGGTTTGTCATCCAGATATAACAAAAGTAGGGCAGGAGGTAAATTCTAATCAAACACTTTTAGCGTCCTTAGAAGGTAAAAATAATTCTGAAGATTTATATGATGTTTTAGTAAATTCTGATTCAAAAAATCCAGATTTAACAGAAATTATTCATATATCACCTCTAAAAAATGCCGATTTAATTGTAGCTGCACATGTTAATATGAGTCGTATTTCTCTACAGATGAATACCTTAAAAACCAATTTTTACCTCATTTTTTTAATTATGGGGATATTAATTATTGTGTTATCATTTTTAGCAGTTCGTTTTATTGGTAGTGCTTACGAGAAACAATTAGAGCTCAAAAACTCTACACTAACCTCTGAAGTTGTAAACTTATCTAAATTAAATACAGACTTAGTTTCTTATAGAGAAAAAGTAGTAGAAGTTACTGAAGACGATGGTTTAGAAGATGGTTTAGAAAAAGGCAGACAAAGAATTTTAACCTATGTTAGAAACGAGCTAGTACCTATACCTATTAAGGAAATAGCTTTTATTTATACAGAAAACACGATAACTTATGTGGTTTGTTTTAATGGAAAACGATCTACTACCAATGCAAGTTTAGATGATATGTACACCCAATTAGATGCAAGCATTTTTTTTAGAGCAAATAGGCAATTTATTATTAGTATTACAGCTATAGATAAAATTATTAAGTATGGTAATAGTCAGTTAAAAATTGTTTTGCAGTCTAAAACTTCAGAAGATATTATCATCAGTAAAAATAAAGCGGCAGAGTTTAAACAATGGTTAAACATGTAGAGTTTTTATAAAGATTGAGTAAAAACAACAAATTGTTCAACGTCCTTTTTTCCTTTTCAAAGATTTTTTTTCCTTCTAACCAAGGTTGTTAGTGTTCAAATGTAGTTCATATAGTTTCTTTACGTTGTTAAATTTTAAAACCAACTAAAATGAATCACAAACCAAAAATCAAAAGTTTACTTGCAATTATTGCTTTAGGTGTTTTTTTTACTTCGTGTATTTCTAACGTAGAAGAATTAGAGGACAGTTCTGGCGAAAATCCAAATGTTGATACAAAAGTATCTTTTAAGAGCGACGTAGAACCTATAATTGATGCTAGATGTATCAGTTGCCATTCTGCAGGAGGTAATTTTCCTGAACTTACAAGTCACACAAAAATTAGTGCAAACGCTACTATTGTAAAAAATGCAGTTGCAAGTCAAAGAATGCCACAAGGAGGTACTCTATCGGCAGCACAGATAGCTAGTATTGTAAATTGGGTAGATGAAGGTGCTTTAGATAATTAAAATAGCTGTCATGAAATTTAAAAAAATAATAATAGCCTTTTTAGTACTGGCAAGTATTGGTGCATTTGTAGGATATAAAATGTACAACAAACCTCATTTAAATGTTGCAAATGAACAAGCAGATATTACATTAACTGCTAATAAAATTATTGCCGATTTTTCTATTGATGAAATCACAGCCAACAAAAACTATTTAGAAAAAATAATTGCAGTAACAGGCACTGTTTCTTCTATTAAAACAGTAAAGTCAAAAGGGATAATTACTTTAGAAACCAATGACGATTTTGGAAGTATTATTTGCCATTTAACAGCAGATGAAACTAAAAAATTAAACACAGTAAAAGAAGCGCAAGAAATTACTATTAAAGGAATCTGTACAGGGTTTCTAATGGATGTAATTCTTGTAAAATCTGTAATAACCAAATCATAAAATATCATGAAAACCTTATATACATTTTGTATTTGTCTGTTTTTAATATCAGTAATAAATGCACAAGATAAATTTTTAACAAAAAATGGCACTGTTTCATTTTTTTCATCTTCGCCTTTAGAGGATATAGAAGCAGAAAATAATCAAGTTTTAAGCATTGTAGATGCAACCAAAAAACAAATGGCAATTTCTATATTAATGAAATCTTTTATGTTCGAAAAAGCGCTAATGCAAGAACATTTTAACGAAAATTATGTAGAATCAGACAAATATCCAAAGGCAATATTTAGAGGAGAAATTTTAAATTTTGATGCTGTTTCTGAGAAAGAAAGTAAAGTAAAAATAAAAGGAAAACTAACCATACATGGTAAAACACAAGGCATTACAATAGAAGCAAACACTATAAAAACTGAAGATGCTATCGTAATGTCAGGTGATTTTTATATCAAATTATCCGATTTTGATGTTGCTATACCATCAGCAGTAAAAAAGAACATTGCAGAAAAAATAAAAGTGAGTTTTAACTTTAATCATCAACCCTACAAAAAGTAAAACATGAAAAATATATTTTTAACGCTACTTATTATATTTTGTGGCATACAAATTTCTGCACAAGATTTGTTAGATATTTTAGACGAAGAAACACCTAAAACAGATAATGTTGTAACAGCTACGTTTAAAGGAACAAGAATAGTAAACGGCCATTCAATAGAAAATAGAAAAAAGAAAGAATTAGAGTTTATTATTGCACATAGATTTGGCGCAATAAATACAGGAATAGAAGATTTATTTGGTTTAGATCTCTCTAACATTCGCTTTTCTTTCGAGTATGGTTTAACTGATAATTTAACAGCAGGTTTAAGTAGGGCAAGTGTAGAGAAAACGTACGAAGGTTTCTTAAAATATAGTCTTTTAAAACAAAAAAATGGTATCAATTCTTTTCCGTTTGCAGTTTCTTTGTTTGGTAGTATTGCTGCTAAAACCCAAAAAACCATTCCCGGAGTAGAAAGACCTAGATCTGTAGCGGAAAGTTTATTTTACACGGCACAGGTTTTAATTGCAAGAAAAGTTAATGCTTCTATTTCATTTCAATTAACACCTACCTATGTTCATAGAAATTTAACTGCAACCTTAGCAGACCCTCATGATATTTTTGCATTAGGTATCGGTACAAGAGTAAAGTTAAATAAAAGAGTTTCTTTAAATGCAGAATATTTTCCTCAGTTTAATAAATTACAATCTTTAGATACCAGAAACTCGCTTGCTTTTGGCATAGATATAGAAACTGGAGGTCATGTTTTTCAAATTATTTTAGCAAATTCTAGACGCATGGTAGAAAAGGCTTTTATAACAGAAACTACTGGCAACTTTTTTGGGGGAGATATTCACTTAGGTTTTAATCTTTCTAGAACTTTTTAAGTAAGTAAATTAAAAAATAAATTAACAGAAACAGCTTGTTATATTTCGTTTCATTATCAAAGGATTTTGTAACAAGTTGTTTTAATATGCTTTCTATCTTATTCTAGAGAGTTTAAAATTCTACACGTATGTTTCAACGAAATTATAAAGTAAAAGGAGAAGATGTTAACGATTTTATGGTGATGCAAAATGCAGCATTTTTAAACTATGCCTCTACAATATTCGATACTTTTTTATATACAAATGGATTTGCAAAAATAAAGATGAATGCTTTAAAGCTAGGTTTACAAAAGGTAAATGACCAACAAGTACATTTTAAAAATTTAATGTTTACACAAAAATTTTCAACCTCATTAGAATTTAAACAGATAGATGTTTCTGGTAAGATGTTTGTAGAAATAAATTTCTATAATGCTAAAAACGAACTTTGTGTTACTTTAAAAAGAGCACTTTTTTGGTTCGACTATACCTCATGGTCTGCTGTAGAACCGCCCAAAAAAATAGCCAATTATTTTATTGATAAGGATACTTATTTAAAAGTAAGCTAAAAAAAATCTGAAGTAAACACTTCAGATTTTTTATGTTTTATAAGTTATTAAAAATTACATAGCTCCCCACTCTTTTAAAGAGGCTTTGTTCATTTTAATATACCCAGCATTTCCTGCTTTAGTAGCATATTTTAAAGATTCTTTTGCAGCTTTAATTGCTCCTTTTTTATTTCCTGCTTTCGCATGGATTAAAGATTGTTGGCGTAAAAACCAAAAACGAGGACTATCAGAAGTCATTTCTACTGCTTTATCAATCCATTCTTGTGCTTTTGTAATGTCTTTATCAGCTTGTAAATAATAAACCGCAGCTCCATACATGTCGTCTGCAGTTGGTCCGTTCATTATTTTGTTTATACTAGAAGAAACCATTTTGTCAGTTGGTGTTTCAAACTTAAATGGTACATAAACGTTTTCCCACATAATACCTATAACAGCAGAACTATTTGTTAAATCATCAAAAGTAATGGTAAACGTTTCAATTGGCATTGGCATTTTATATGGAGTAACTGTTATTTTTGCAGCAACTTTAGATTCGTCCCATTTTCTAGGATTCCCCCAATTTGTAGCGTCCGTATATAAAATTACATCCCAAGTTTTTTCTCCTGGAATTGTATATAATGCATAAGTACCTTTTTTTAGGTTTTTTCCATCAACCATAAAATCTGTAGAAAAGGTTACTTTAGTGTTTTCGTTAGCTCCTGTTCTCCAAACTTTTCCATAATCTTCTAAGCCACCAAATATTTTCCTTCCTTTCATACTAGGTCTTGAGTACTCTAAAGTAACATCTGTTAAACCAACTTTTTGCTCAATTTTCTGAAATGGGCTAGGAGCTGGAGTTTTAATTTGTGCATTTGCAGAAAAAGCAATGGCAGCAACAAATAAGGATAGTATTATTTTTTTCATTGTTAAAATTTTAAGATTATTAGTCAATCAAAATTACAATTTCAAAAAACAGTAAACGTTAACAAAAACTTAAAAAAAGGAGATGTATCTTTGTTTAATTTTTATAAATTAAGTTCGAATTTATGGATAATATATTATTTTTTTAAATTGATAAATAATGATATTTTTCGCCATCTACCTGTTCGTTAAATATTAAAATTTTAAAAATGAAAAATGTAAGTATTTTAGGTTGTGGATGGTTAGGGAAACCTTTAGCAGTTTCTTTATTGGAAGAAGGTTTTTTTGTAAAAGGTTCTACAACTTCTGAAGATAAAGTTGAAGAATTAGAATCTTTAGGTATAGAATCTTATATCGTAAATATTTCTGATTTTGAGGAATATGACGATTTTTTAAATACAGATATTTTAATCATTGCCATTACCGCTAAAGATATAGATGGATTCGAAAACTTAATTTCTCAAATTCAAAACTCACCAGTACAAAAAGTTATTTTTATAAGTTCTACCTCTGTGTACCCAAGAATTAATAAAGTAATGACAGAAGGTGATGCTGTTGTAAAAAATCATCCTTTAGTAATTATTGAAAATCTATTTAGAGAAAACACTTTTTTTGAAACAACCATTTTACGTTTTGCAGGTTTGTTTGGTGGCGAAAGACATCCAGCAAATTGGTTTACAAGCGGTAAAAAAATACCACAGCCCAAAGGTTTTGTAAATATGATTCATAGAGAAGATTGTATTGAAATTATACATACAATTATTGCTCAGAATTGTTGGGATATTACTTTTAATGCCTGTTCTAATCATCATCCTACAAGAGAAGTATTTTATGTAAATGCTAGAATGAGTAAAGGTTTAGAAATGCCTGTTTTTGAAGAAAATGAAAATTATCAATGGAAAATTATCAACTCAGAAAAACTACAACGTGTTTTAGAATATGAATTTATTCATGATAATTTGTTGAAGATTTAATTAGGCTATTTTATATTTAAGAATATTTTCTTCGTCTTAAAAAATTAAAAACAAATCCAAAACCAAATAACAAAAGTAGAGGTAAAATCACATTTAAAAATTGCCAATAAGTACGTTCTTTAAATGCCTTTTGCTTATCTAACATTCTAATCTTTAAGGTTTTGTTTCTAAGCTGCATTAAGCCAGTATCATCTAGTAAATAATCGATAGTATTTAGTAAAAAATCTTTGTTTCCAAATTGCTGATTGGTCCATTTATCTCTAGCTAAATCAAAAGGTTTTCCTTTTAAAAGTTGATTTTTACCAACATCACCATCTGCAATGACCACCATTTTATTAGGTGTAGATTGTTCTTTGTTATATTTACTTGCAAAAGGTTTTACTCTGTTTTTGTAGGCGGATTTAAATTGTCCTTCTAATAAAACCGCAAATAACTGGTTTCCATCATTGTAATTTTTTTCTAAAACTTCTTCTGCAATAGATTGTAATTCTATAAAAACGGGTGTACCTACTTTTTGGGTTAACACAGAACTTACCAATAAAGGTGTTTTTTTAATGTTGTTTTTAAGTGTATCTATTTGATTTGCAAACTGTAATCTAACAGGTGTTACATTTTTTGTAATTACATTATTAGGATTTGCACCAGCTAAAGGGTGATAAAACCAATCTAAATTTTTAAACTGCGTTTGATTTCCTACTTGCCCTGTTGCAACAGGTATTTGTGCAGCATATAAATCTTTAATTAGACTTGTGTTTATACGTATTCCGTAAGAAAATAGCAAATCTGTAAGGTTTAAATCTCTTGGATAAGCAAGCATTTTATTGCTGGTAGCCAAACTATCTTGGTCAGCATTTACCATGTCTAACATCCAAAGTGTTTTACCACCATTTATTATAAATTGGTCTAAAACTAATTTTTCTTTTTCGCTAAATTTTTCTGTAGGTTTTGCAATAATCGCTAAATCTAAATTTAGCAAATCGTTTAATGTTTGTTGCGGATTTTTAGCCACAGAATCTAGCGTAAATTTTGCCAATCTGTATTTTTTAGCAACTTCACTCAAGTAACTGTATTGATACATGTCTTGCAATTCTCCGTTTCCTGTAAGTATAGCAACTTTTTTTCTTGTGTCAGTATTTACAGCATTGATAGAATTAGAAAAACTATATTCTAAATTTTCTATCGCTTTTTGTAACTGCTCTTCTTGAGAGGCTACAATTGAGTTTGGTAAAAGAGAAACGACACTTGTTTTTTTCCCATAATTTATTGCTGCCCAAGGAAAAATAATGGCTTCAGACATTTTGCCTTCTTCCTCAACAGTCAATTGGCTGGGCATCATCCCTTTTTTTATGAGCGCTTCACGTTGATTGTCTGGATTTTCAAAATTGATAACAATATTGCTATTTTCTGCTGCTAATTCTTCTAAATATTGTTTGGTTTCTATTTGTAGTCTTTTGAATTCCGATGGAAAATCACCTTCTAAATAAACGTTTATAAATAAGGTTTTATCGATTTTAGAAATAATATTTATAGTTGTTTCAGAGAGTGTATAACGTTTGTCAGACGTTAAATCGAATCTTTTATAAAAAGATGTACTAGCATAATTAATGGCTATGATAGCTATCACTAAAAAGACTATATTTTTTATGTTTTTATTCATTTTCTAATTTGGTTTTAGTGATGAATAAAAAGAAAAAAGTAACACTTAGAAAATAGATAATATCTCTTGTGTCTATAATTCCTCTAGAAATGCTTTTAAAATGCTCGTTAATACCCAATTTTTTTATAACTAAATTATTATTGATTGTGGCAGAAAGTGCATCAAAACCATAGAATAATAAAAAAGTAATTAAAACACCTAAAATAAAGGCTACTATCTGATTTTTAGAAAGGGTTGAGGTAAATAGACCAATAGCTGTATAAGTAGCAGCTAAAAAAAGCAGACCAATATAAGAGCCAATTATGGAGGCAAAATCTAAGTTTCCAACAGGATTTCCTAAATAATATACAGTATAAACATAAGTGAAAGTGGGTATTATTGCGATAATTACTAACAATAAAGAGGCCCAAAATTTACCCAAAACAATTTGCCAATTAGATATGGGTTTGGTTTTTAAAATTTCGATGGTTCCATTGTTAAATTCGTCTGCAAAACTTTTCATGGTAATGGCAGGTATTAAGAAAATAAAAATCCAAGGAGTTAGATAAAAGAACGAATTGATATCTGCAAAACCAGCATTTAGAATATTAAAATCGTCTTTAAAAATAAACAAGAACAAACCATTGATAAGTAAAAATACCCCAATTACCAAATAAGCAATTGTAGATGAGAAAAATGAGTTGAATTCTTTTTTTAGTATGGCTAACATATTTTATTTTTCTTCTAACTTCTAACTTCTAACTTCTAACTTCTAACTTCTAACTTCTAACTTCTAACTTCTAACTCCCAACTTCTAACTTACACCAAACTCACTTTCTTATCTACACTCCAAGCTTCTGGTTTTTTATTAAACAATGCTTTGGTTTTTTTCCAAACACTTTTAAATAGTTCAGAATTCCTATAATTTTCTAAATCCTGCTCAGTTTCCCAATAAGAATACGTAAAAAATAGTTCTTTATTATTTTTATCCTGATATAATTCTAAAAGTTTACAACCTTCAGAATTTCTAATAAATTCCTTTTTATCTTCAAAAATAGCTCTAAAAGTTTCAATATTTTCTTGATGAAAACTCATCTTTACAATTCTTACAAACATGCTTAGTTTAATATGGTAAATTCTTGATTTGGTGTGTTTACAAAAGTAATAGTTACAACATCTCTATAAGCTAAACCTAATAGGGAACTTGCGCCACCAACTGTATCTAAATTACTTCTATAAATAGCTAATTCTAAATATTCTGCAGAGTTAAAAAGCGCTAATTTATGGCCCTCATATTGTTGATTGCTATAAGCACTGTTGCTTGTCACTTCATTATATTTAGAAAAAACCTTGGTAAAGGTGTGTTTTTTGGCGCTGATCGTAAAGTTTCTGCCCTTACCAATATCCTGAAACATTTTTTTACTAATATTGGTAATTACATTTCCGTAATTGTCGATGTATAAAACGCCTCCAATAATTTGGTCTTGTTGCTGATTGGTTTTTGGCTGTATCTCTATAATCTTTTTAAAATCTTGAACCTCTTTGCCAATTACTGTTAAATTACCACCTCTAACAATAAAACAAGCCACTTGTACAAATACATCTAACACAGGAAAACTACTTTCTATTCGATCATGTATGTTAATTTCTACAATTTTTGTGGGTTTTACCTCAGAAGCAATCATAGAAATTAAACCATTGTCTGGGCACACAAAAAAATGATTATCTAGTTCTAGAGCAATGTGTTTGTTTTCTACACTTAATTCAGAATCTACTCCTACAATATGCACAGTGCCTTTAGGGAAGCTTTTGTAAGAATTTTTTAAAATATAAGCAGTTTCTGTAATGTTAAAGGGAGAAACTTCATGAGTTATATCCACAATATTTACTTCTGGTAATTCAGAAAAAATAGCTCCTTTTACAGCGCCCACAAAATGGTCTTTTGTTCCGAAATCTGTAGTAAGAGTTATAAAAGGCATAAAAAATTGCTGTTAATTAAATGTGCAAAAGTTGTTAACTATTTTACGCAAATCTAATCAATTTAGAATTTTTATTCGCTATTTTTAGTTGAAATAAAACAGATATTAAACATCAAAAAATAAACATTTGAACGAACGCATAATAGAGTTAGAAGAAATAAACCCAAAAGACTTTTTTGGGGCACATAACAGCACCATTGAACAGTTAAAAAGGTATTTTCCAAAAATTAAAATTGTAGCACGTGGCTCTAAAGTAAAAGTGTATGGAGAATCTAACTTGTTAGACGAATTTGAAATACGTTTAGAGCGTTTAATTAAGTATTTTAATAGATACAATAAGTTAGATGAAAATAGTGTAGAGCGCATTTTAACATCTACAGGTTACGAAGAAAAAACATCTGGTTCTAAAAACACAAAAGATGTTTTAGTACACGGTGTAAGTGGTAAGTTAATTAAAGCACAAACCGAAAATCAACGTAAAATGGTGACTTTAATGCAAAAAAATGATATGCTTTTTGCAGTAGGGCCAGCGGGTACAGGTAAAACATATACAGCAGTTGCTTTGGCTGTAAAAGCCTTAAAAGAAAAAGAAGTAAGACGTATAATTTTAACAAGACCAGCTGTAGAATCTGGAGAAAACTTAGGTTTTTTACCAGGAGATTTAAAAGAGAAATTAGATCCTTACATGCAACCTTTATATGACGGTTTAAGAGATATGATTCCACATGAAAGGTTAGAATCTCACTTAGAAAAAGGAGTCATACAAATAGCGCCTTTAGCTTTTATGCGTGGTAGAACTTTAGACAATGCATTCGTAATTTTAGATGAAGCACAAAACACCACCCATAATCAAATGAAAATGTTTTTAACAAGAATGGGTAAAAACGCCAAGTTTATAATTACCGGAGATCCAGGTCAAATAGATTTACCAAGAAAACAAGTTTCTGGTTTAAAAGAATCTTTACTCGCGTTAAAAGATATAGAAGGTATTGCACAAGTATATTTAGATGATAAAGATGTGGTAAGACATAGATTAGTTAAAAAAATTATTACAGCATATAAAGGCATAGAAACAGAATGATAAAAATTGAAGAAGACAAATTATCTCTACAAGATTATTTTTACATAGGTTATTTATATTTAATTATTCTAGGTATTGTAAGTGATGCTATATTTTATGGCATTTTTGGGGTTTCTTACTTAAATTATACAACTATTTTAGACGCTTTAATTTCTCCCATTAGTTTATTAACAAATAACTGGAGAATTACTTTAATTCTTATTTTCATGTTTTGGATTATGCATTTGTATTTTTCTAGATGGATGTTTAAAATGTATGCTTATTTTAGAGAAAAAAAATGGTATCAAAAAATATATAATATAGAAAAGTGGGATAAAAAATACGAAAAACTAAAACAAAGAAAAAACCAATTACCGGGTTTAATGTTTATTTTTTTCTTACTATTTGTATCTATGAGAACTGGTATGGGTATTGGTATGAAACAAAAATTTAGCAAGCAAGATGCTGTACCTAATTATACGCTGGTTTTTAAAGATAATACCAAATTAGACGTTAGAAAAATAGGACAAAACTCTGCTTATTTTTTCTATTTTATTCCTGGTGAAAAAGAAATTACGGCAACACCTATATCAGATAACATAAAGCAAATAAAACGTTTAAGAAAGGAGAAGTAAGCTCTTTTTTTTAGTATGTTTAACCATACTCAAAATAGTTAAATAAATGTTTTGTATTAAAACATTCACTATTTTTGTGTGTATGAGAAAATTACTCTATGTATTCTTATTTTTAAAATTAACCGTGGCATTTTCACAGTGCCCAAACCCTGGTGAAATTTTTTTAAGATCACAAGAAGATGTAGATGCTTTTACAACTAATTTTAGCGACTGTAAAGTTATAGAAGGTAATTTAATAATTATATCATCATTAATAAATTCAACAGATGATGGCGAAATTTTAACACCAATTACCAACTTATCTAATTTAAACTTTTTAGAAGAAGTAAAAGGAGATTTAATAATTTCTGTTGAAGAAGATGTATTAGATAATTTTCAAAAATTAAAAAGTGTAGCAGGTAAATTAGAAATAACTGCTTGTAAAAGTTTAGTAGAAATTAATAGTTTTCAAAACTTAGAAACTTCAAGTTCTGTGTTAATTGCTTTAAATTCCAACTTGTTAAAAATAGATGGTTTTACAAACTTAGAATCTGTAAATGGAAATATAGAAATTGGTCGATTAGAAAATTTAAAAGAGATTAAAGGTTTTGATAATTTAAAGACTATTTCAGGAGAACTCAATATTAGTTTAAATGATAATTTAGAACAGTTAACTCCATTAAATAATGTTGTACAAATTAACGACGATTTAAACTTTACCTCAAATCCAAAATTGAAACTTTTTGATGGTTTGAAAAAATTAGAAATCATTGGTAATGATTTAAATTTAGAAAAAATTGAAACTATTAGAGGTTTTGATAATTTAAAAAATATCAATAGATTTTTTAACATAATTGGTATAGAAGTTAAAGAGATACCAAGCTTTAATAATTTAAAAAATATAGGTGCAAGTTTTACAATAAACAATACAAGTGTAACAAGCATCGTTGGTTTCGATTTATTAGAAAAGGTTGGAGACCTCTATCTTTTAGACGATAGGTTTCAACTTAGTAATAATTTAGAATTACAAGAAACCAAAGGTTTTTTAAGTTTAGCTTTGGTAGAAGGAAGTTTTACAGTCATAAACAATCCTAAAATGTTAGATTGTTCCTGGATGTGCAACCTATTAAATAATGGAACAATAACAGAAATAACCAATGTAGCAAATAACGGTGGAGATTGTTCTGATATATCTGCAATTATAGAAATTTGTGATCCAGATTTTGATGATGACGGAGTTGCAAATGTAATAGATGATGATGATGATAATGATGGTGTTTTAGACACTTTAGAAGGTTCTGGAAATATAGATAGTGATAGTGATGGTTTCCCAGATTCTAAGGATTTAGATAGTGATAATGACGGTTGTTTTGATGTAGTTGAGGCTGGTTTTTTAGATGGGGATAATAACGGAACATTAGGTAATATACCAGATACAGTAGATATAAGAGGTTTAATTATTGGAGAAACTACTGGTTATACAAACCCATTAGATACAAATTCAAACACTATTTTCGATTTTCAAGAAGATACACTTCCAAATCCAGGAAAAAATAATATCGTAGAAATTTGTTTCAATTCCCCTAAAATAGATCTCTTTAATCAGCTATTAGGTAGACCAGATAGAGGAGGTTATTGGTCTCCTGCTTTATCAAGTGGAACAGGAGAGTTTGATCCACAAAATGATACAGAAGGCATTTATACCTACATACATAATGATCCATTATGTGGAGAAAGAAGTGCAAAAGTACAGGTAACTTTTCCTTCTAAGTTAAGAGCAGGAAAAAATAGAGAAGTATTTACTTGTTTAGAGGGAGGAAACATAAACCTTTTTAGCCTTTTAGAAGGAAATCCAACTCCAGGAGGAGTTTGGGTACCACAATTGTCAAGCGAAACCAGTATTTTTAATCCAAATATTGACCCACCAGGAGTATATAGTTATGTTGTAAATGATACTTTTTGTGGAGATGTACAAGCAAATATTACGGTTTCAGTTTCAGAAAAACCCAATACAGGAAAAAATAAAAAACTTGTTTTATGCGAATTTGCTAATCCATTTATTCTATTTGATGTTTTAGAAGGAAGCCCTAATCCAGGTGGAATATGGACATTAAACAATAATCCTGTTAGTGCTTTTTTTGACCCCTCCACAAACGAATCAGGTATTTATAAATATACCATAGATAATGGTGATTGTGGAATTTCTTCTACAGATATAGAGATAGAAGTTATAAAAAATGAAGCTTTAAATAATGTTAGCATAACTGTAAACGATTTTTCAGCAACTAATAATAATATTATAATAAATACAAATTCCTCTAGAGATTACGAATATTCTATAGATGGTATAAATTATCAAAGCAATAACAAATTCAACAATTTAAAAGGTGGTTTAAATACTGTTTATTTAAAAGGTGTAGATGGTTGTGAGTTTTATGAAGAAACCATTTTTGTTAAAACATATCCAGTATTTTTTTCACCCAATTCAGATGGTGTAAATGATACATGGCAAGTTGATAATTTTCCAAACGAAGATTATCAAATTTACATTTATAACAGATTTGGAAAGCAAATAAAGTATTTAAAAAATAAAAACGAATTTTGGGATGGTACTGAGTCTGGTAGACTTTTGTCGTCTAATAACTATTGGTTTAAATTAGTGAGACAAAATGGAGAAACTTTGTTTGGTAATTTTTCTTTATTGAGAAAATAACTTAGAATTATACCTTACTTTTGCACAAACAACACAAAATTAAAATGAATACAATTAATGAAACGAATTTTAAATTCCAGAATTTAAAATCTGTTTATAAAGGTAAAGTTAGAGAAGTTTATAATATTAATGATGAACTTCTAGTAATGATTGCAACAGATAGACTTTCTGCTTTCGATGTAATTTTACCACGTCAAATACCATTTAAAGGTCAAATATTAAATCAAATTGCTACCAAAATGATGAATGATACAGCAGATATTGTTCCTAATTGGTTAATTGCAAATCCAGACGAAAACGTAGCTGTTGGGCATTTATGTGAACCTTTTAAGGTAGAAATGGTTATTCGAGGCTATTTATCGGGTCATGCAGCAAGAGAATACAAATCAGGTAAAAGAGTTTTGTGTGGTGTAACAATGGCAGAAGGTTTACAAGAAAATGATCAATTTCCAACACCAATAATTACACCGTCTACCAAAGCTGATAATGGCGAACATGATGAAGATATATCTAGAGAAGAAATTTTAGCAAAAGGAATTGTTTCTGAAAACGATTATCTAATTTTAGAAGATTATACCCGTAAATTATTTAAAAGAGGTACAGAAATTGCGGCAAAAAGAGGTCTTATTTTAGTAGATACGAAATACGAATTTGGTAAAACCAAAGAAGGTAAAATTGTGTTGATAGATGAAATACACACACCAGATTCTTCGCGTTATTTTTATGCTGATGGTTATCAAGAAAGACAAGATAGGGGGGAAGCACAAAAACAATTGTCTAAAGAATTTGTTAGACAATGGTTGATAGAAAATGGGTTTCAAGGAAAAGAAAATCAACAAATACCAGCAATGTCTGATGATAAAATTTTAGAAATTTCAAACAGATATATAGAATTGTACGAACAAATTACAGGAGAAAAATTTGTAAAAGCAGCTACAGATCGTGTTTTACAAAGAATTGAAGAGAATGTAAATTCCTTTTTGAATTCTAATAAATAATAAATTTGTCATTTCGACGATAGGAGAAATCTCATCCGTTAATTTTAGATTTCTCCTATCGTCGAAATGATAGGTCAATTTAAAAATAGCAATTAAAACAAACAAAAATGAAAATTGAACCAAGAACAAGAGGCTTTATTTGTTTAACATCACATCCTATAGGTTGTGAGCAAAACGTAAAAAATCAAATAGAATACATAAAATCGAAAGAAGAAATTGAAGGACCCAAAAAAGTATTAGTCATTGGTGCTTCTACAGGTTTTGGTTTGGCGTCTAGAATAACAAGTGCATTTGGTTCAGATGCAGCAACAATTGGGGTGTTTTTTGATAAACCAGCTTCAGAGGGCAGACCAGCTTCACCAGGTTATTATAATACTGCCGCTTTTGAAAAAGAAGCGCACAAGGCAGGTTTGTATGCAAAAAGCATTAACGGAGATGCATTTTCAAACGAAATAAAACAACAAGTTGTAGATCTAATTAAAGAAGATTTAGGGCAAGTAGATTTGGTAATTTACAGTCTAGCATCACCTGTTAGAACGCATCCAGAAACTGGTAAAAGATACAAATCGGTTTTAAAACCAATAGGAGAAGTTTTTACTAATAAAACGGTTGATTTTCATACAGGTAAAGTATCAGAAATTTCTATAAATCCGGCAGAAGGAGAAGACGTAGAAAACACCATAACAGTAATGGGTGGTGAAGATTGGAAAATGTGGATGGATGCATTAAATGCAGAAAACTTACTTTCTGAAGGCGCAACCACAGTTGCTTACTCTTACATTGGGCCCGAAGTTACAAAACCTGTTTACAGAAACGGAACTATAGGTGCAGCAAAAGATCACTTAGAAGCAACCGCTTTCGAAATTACAGATGCTTTAAAATCTGTAGGAGGTAAGGCCTATGTTTCAGTAAATAAAGCCTTGGTAACCCAGGCTAGTTCTGCAATTCCGGTAATTCCATTGTATATTTCTTTGTTGTATAAAGTGATGAAAGAAAAAGGAATTCACGAAGGTTGTATAGAGCAAATTCAACGTTTGTACAGCCAAAGATTATTTTCAGATGGAGAAGTTCCTTTAGATGAAAAAGGACGAATTAGGATTGATGATTGGGAAATGTATGATGATGTTCAAAAAGAAGTAGTGTCGCTTTGGGAATCTGCAACAACAGAAAATCTCTCGGAAATTGGAGATTTAGAAGGTTATAGTAATGATTTTTATAACCTTTTTGGTTTTAAAGTTACAGGTGTAGATTACGATGCAGATGTAAATGAAATGGTTACCATACCAAGTGAAAAATAAGATATAAACAAACACATAACCTCAAATAATTGTATAAATTATTTGAGGTTTCTTTTTTAATGAAAGCAGTAAGTATAAAACAACTAAAAGACGAACTCTCGCATAAATCTGCGAATGAACTTAAAGAGCTGTGTTTACATCTGGCAAGGTTTAAAAAAGAAAATAAAGAATTATTAACTTATTTGTTGTTTGAATCTCATGATGAAGAAATGTATATTCAAACAATTAAAGAAGAGGTAGATTTACAGTTTGAAGAAATTAATACTAAGAGCTTTTTTTACATAAGAAAAAGTACCAGAAAAATATTAACTTCTATAAAAAAACACATTCGATATTCTAAAAAGAAAGAAACAGAAGCAGAGTTGCTATTGTATTTTTGTAAAAAATTAAAAGAATTTAAACCTTCTATTAAGCGAAGCACACGTTTGCAAAATATATTTGAAACACAGTTAAGAATGGCAAAAAAAGCCATTGATAAACTGCACGAAGATTTGCAATACGATTTTCAACTACAAATTGATGAATTACTAGAAAATGAATAAAGAAAGACCTATTTTAAAAGGTTTGATAAAAGAAGGGACTACAGATGTAGAAACTTTTCAGAATCAAACTTTAAGACCTATCATAAAAATGCAACATGCATTATTAATTGCTTCTTTTAAAAGGTATTTGCAGAAAAGAAAAATAGATTTTATTGATTTGTCATCT
>NZ_CBFHJT010000001.1:63876-88634 GCF_965656025.1 Polaribacter sp. | reverse complement strand
GTAAAACGAGTGGAGGCATTATGATACACAGCAGCACAATCTATGTTTTCCATAAATAATTTAGCTAGACTTTCATTTTTGGTGATAATTGCTGCTGAATGTCCACCAGAATATTTGTTTATTTTTTCAATAGAAGCTTCAATATTGGTAGTTTCTCCTATTACAATTTTATAATCTAAAAACTCTTCAGACCAAACAGCATCGGATTCAATTTGATTTAGATTATGATATTTCGCTACAATTTGATCACCTAAAATGGTAATATTAGCTTCCTTTAGTTTTTCAATTAATTGATTGATAAAACCTTTTTTATCAGGTAGATTTTCATCAATTAAAACCTTATCCACAGCATTGCATGCAGAAATTTTAGATTTTCCGTTTAAAATTACATCAATTGCAATATTAAGATCTGCTTCTTTTTCTACATAAACAAAGTTGTTGCCACGTCCACTAATAATAACAGGACAAGTAGCATGTTGTTTTACAAAAGCAATTAACCTTTCTCCACCTCTTGGTACTATTAAATCTATTTTTTGAGTTGGTTTTTCTAAAAAAGCCTGAGTTTCTTTTCTATTAAACTGTAAATATCCTACCCAATCTGTTGATGTATTGTGTTTCTGTAATGCTTTGTGCCATAATTCGACAATTTTTAGGTTAGAATGTAAAGATTCCTTGCCACCTTTTAATAAAATTTTATTACCAGATTTAAAAGCAATTCCAGCAGCTTCAACTGTAACATCTGGTCTAGATTCGTAAATAATTAAAACGGTGCCAAAAGAGGCAGTTTTATTATAAACTTGCATGCCATTTTCGTGCTTAAAGCTAAAACGCTCTACACCAACAGGATTCTCTTGAGAAGCCAAATGTTTTGCTGCTGCAATCATTTCATCAACTTTTGCATTTGTAACTTTTAAGCGGTCAAACATAGAAATATCATCACCTTTATAAGCTTCTAAATCTTTTTTGTTGATGCGAATCAATTCAGCCCTATTCACCTCTAAAAGTTCTGCCATGGTAAGCAAAACATTATTTCTTATTTCTATGGATAATAATGTGTTCATTTTTATTAAATATTCTAATTAATTTTAGAAACTACAATAAAATTTTTTAATCTAAAACATCAATTAAGGCTTCAAAAAACTCATCAATATGATTCTTTTTAATGTTTAAAGGAGGTAAAATTCTTAATAATTTTTTGTTAGAAGAACCGCCTGTAAAAATATGATGATCGTAAATTAATTTTTTACGTAAATCGCCTACCTCAAAATCAAATTCTAAGCCTAACATTAAGCCTCTACCTTTAATTTTTTTTATTTGTGAAATTGTTTTTGCAATTTTTATAAGATAAGACGACATTTCGTTTACGTTGTCTATTAATTTTTCTTTTTCAATAACCTTTAATACCGCTAAACCAGCTGCGCAAGCTAAATGATTCCCTCCAAATGTTGTACCTAGCATTCCAAATTTAGCTTCAATATTTGGGTGAATTAAAATTCCGCCAATAGGAAAACCATTTCCCATTCCTTTTGCAATAGAAATAATATCAGGAGTTAAATTATAATGTTGATAAGCAAAAAACTTTCCAGAACGACCATAACCAGATTGAACTTCATCAGCAATAAATAAGGTGTTATTTGCCTTACAAAGTACATCAACTTGTTCAAAAAAATCTTTAGTTGCTTGGTCTAAACCACCAACACCTTGAATCAATTCTACAATTACAGCACAAACATCCCCTTTTTCTAATTCCTTTTTTACGCTATCAATATCATTTAAGTCTAAAATAGTAACTTTTTGCTGTGCGTTTATTGGAGCAATTATAGTTTTATTATCTGTTGCAGCAACAGCAGCAGAAGTACGTCCGTGAAAACCATTTTTAAAAGCAACGACTCTTGATTTATTCGTTTTAAAAGACGCTAGTTTTAATGCATTTTCATTAGCTTCTGCACCAGAATTACATAAAAATAACTCGTAATCTTTACAACCAGAAAGTAATTCAATTTTATCTGCTAATTTTTTTTGCAAAGGATTTTGCACTGCATTTGAGTAAAACCCTATTTTAGAAACTTGTTTAGTGATAGCATCCACATATTTTGGATGCGCATGACCAATAGAAATAACAGCATGACCGCCATATAAATCTAAATATTCAGTTTTATTTTCATCGTAAACATAAACTCCCTTGGCTTTTACAGGAGTTACATCATACAAGGGGTATACATTAAACAAAGGCATAATCGTTGGTTTTAGGTTGTTATTATGGTTGATTCTTTTTCTTTAATTTGTTTTTATTTGGTTGATTTTTTCAAAAGAAGCATTAATTCCTTTAATTAAAGCAGCACTTAATCCTTGATGCTCCATTTCGTTTAAACCCTCGATAGTACAACCACTTGGTGTAGTTACTCTATCAATTTCTGCTTCCGGATGATTACCAGATTTTTTTAATAAAGATGCAGCTCCAAAACAGGTTTGCATTGCCAATTCGTGTGCTTCAGCAGCTTCAAATCCTAATTGAATAGCACCTTGCGTTGTTGCTCTAATTAAACGCATCCAAAAGGCAATTCCGCTTGCACAAATAACAGTTGCTGCTTGTAATTGCTCTTCAGGAATTTCCATAGAAACACCTAAACTATTAAAAATTGTTTTTGTTAGTTCAATTTTTTCTTTTCCTTTACCATTTGGAGAAAGACAAGTCATAGACTGACGAACAGAAGCAGCGGTATTAGGCATTGCTCTAACAATAGCATGTTTTGCCCCAATAATATTTTCTATTTTTCCAATAGAGAAACCTGTAGCAACAGAAATTATTAACTGATCTTTTCTAAGTAAATATTTTACTTTTCCTAAAATTTTACTAAGATGTTTTGGCTGTACAGCAAAAATGATAATATCAGCATTATCAACAGCAAAGGCGTTATCTGCAGTTAATGTTACCTCTTTGTACTTTTTAAAATTACTTAAAGATTCTAGATTTCTTTTGGATAAATACAAAGTGCTAACAGCTTTTTTTGACAATAATCCTTTTGCGATTGATTGCCCTAAACTACCTGCTCCAATAATTGCTACTTTCATAAATTTTGATTTATGGTTGTTAGTTATTGGTTTTTGGAGGTTTAACTATAAAAAACCAACCAAAAACCATCAACCAACTCTTAAAAATAATTTGCTTTTAAATTTAATCCTAAAATTTCTTCAAAGCCATACATTAAATTCATATTCTGAATAGCTTGACCAGAAGCTCCTTTTAATAAATTATCTATTGTACTAGTTATTAGTAACTTATTTCCGTGTTTTTCTAACTGAACCAAACACTTATTTGTATTAACTACTTGTTTCATATGAATCGATTCATCAGAAACAAACGTAAATGCTGCGTCTTTGTAAAATTCTTTATAGATGTTTTTTGCATCTTCTAAAGAACCCTCAAATTTTGTATAAGTTGTTGCAAAAATCCCCCTTGAGAAATTTCCTCTATTTGGCATAAAATTGATTTCAGACGTAAAATCTGATTGCAATTGGGTTACAGTTTGATTAATTTCCCCCAAATGCTGATGTGTAAAGGCTTTATAATGAGAAAAGTTATTATCTCTCCAAGTAAAATGTGTTGTTTTTGATAATGAAGTTCCTGCACCCGTTGCTCCTGTTACAGCATTGATATGAATATCATTTTGTAATAAACCGTTTGTAGCTAAAGGTAAAATTGCCAATTGTAACGCAGTTGCGAAACAACCTGGATTTGCAATATACTTAGCAGATTTTATAACTTTTTTTTGTAGTTCGGGTAAACCATACACAAACTCTTTACCATCAATAACTTTATCTTTAGTTAATCTAAAATCATTACTTAAATCAATAATTTTTGTGTTTTCTGAAAAACTATTTTTTTTTAAAAAGGCAGTAGAATTTCCATGACCTAAGCACAAGAATAAAACGTCTACATTAGGATTAATTTTTTGCGTAAAATCAATTTCTGTAGATCCTAATAAATCTTGATGTACGTTATACAATTTGTTACCAGCATTAGAGGTGCTATACACAAAATTGATGTTTGTTTCTGGGTGATTTAATAATAACCTAATTAATTCGCCAGCAGTATAACCTGCACCACCAATAATTCCTACTTCTAAACTCATTGTTTTATTGTGTAATCGTTTAATCGTTTAATTGTACAGTTTATTAATTAAACAATTCAACAGTTAAACTTATTTTTTATTTACTTGTTGATATATCTTGTTCTGATTTCCTAAAATCTTAATAAAACCTTTAGCATCATTAGCTGTCCAAGCCTTGTTTTCTTCTCCATACGTGCTAAATTTACTTGACATTAAGTCATGTTCAGAAACAATACCATCCAAAGAAAAATGATACGGTTTTAAGGTAACTAACACATTACCAGAAACCATTTTTTGAGAACTTTGTAAAAAAGCTTCAGTATCTCTCATAACAGGATCTAAATATTGGCCTTCATGCAAATGCATTCCGTAAAAACTAGACAAGTATTCTTTGTGTTGTAATTGCCATTTTGTAAGTGTGTGTTTCTCTAATAAATGATGCGCTTTTACTGTAATTAAAGCAGCAGCAGCCTCAAAACCAACTCTACCTTTTGTACCCACAATGGTATCACCTACATGAATATCTCTACCAATTGCAAATTTAGATGCAATATTGTTTAGATTTTCTATGTTGATTTCAGGTTTATTTTTTTCACCATTTAAAGCAACAAACTCACCATTTTTAAAAGTAAGTGTCACTTTTTCTTCACCTTCTTTTTCTAATTGAGAAGGATAAGCTTCGTTTGGTAAAGGTTTTTCTGATTTTAAAGTCTCTACACCACCAACACTTGTTCCCCAAAGCCCTTTGTTTACAGAATATTTAGATTTTTCCCAAGGCATATCAATTCCTTCAGATTTTAAATAATCTATTTCTTCTTGTCTTGTTAGTTTCTGATCTCTAATAGGTGTAATAATTTTAATATTTGGTGCTAATGTTTGAAAAATCATATCAAACCTTACTTGATCATTTCCTGCACCAGTAGAACCATGTGCAATATATGCTGCATCAATACTTTTAGCATATTCTATTATTTCAATAGCTTGAATTATTCTCTCTGCACTAACAGAAAGCGGATACGTACTATTTTTTAAAACGTTTCCGAAAATTAAATACTTAACTACTTTATCATAAAAAGTAGCAATGGCATCAATATTTTTATACGTTGAAACACCCATTTTATAAGCATTACTCTCTATATGTTTAATTTCTTCGTCTGTAAAACCACCAGTATTTACGCTAACCGCATGTACATCATATTCTTTACTTAAACTTACGGCACAGTAAGATGTATCTAAACCACCACTATACGCTATTACTAATTTTTTCATTTTTTATCTTTTTTTAGAAACAAGTTTTGTTTCATGTTTTTTAATCTTTTAAATACGTTTTCTTTTACTTCTTTAGATGCTTCTTTATTATTATTTTTAGGATCAAACAACATACCTGTGCATAAACACATTTTTCTTTCGGTTCTTGTTAAAATATCGAAGTTTCTACAGGTTTGGCAACCATCCCAAAAGCTTTGGTCGTCTGTTAGTTCAGAAAATGTTACAGGTTTATAGCCTAAATCACTATTTAGTTTCATAACAGCTAAACCTGTAGTTATACTAAACACTTTTGCTTCTGGAAACTTTGTTCTTGAGTGTTTAAAAATGACTTGCTTAATTTGTTTTGCCAATCCTATATTTCTATAATCAGGATGCACAATTAGACCAGAATTGGCAACAAATTTACCATGTCCCCATTTTTCTATATAACAAAATCCAGCAAATTTATCGCCATCTAAGGCAATAACAGCGTTACCATTTTCCATTTTAGTGGCTACATATTCTGGTTTACGCTTTGCAATTCCAGTGCCTCTAACTTGAGCAGCATCTTCTATAGTTTTGCAGATGATTTCTGCATAAATGATATGTGATTTATTTGCAATTACAATTTGCATTGTATTGATATTTTAAAATTAAATGTATTTGTGTTGTTGTTTTGAAATGCAGAATTGGACGCACCTAATTCCATAATTTATTGCACACCCAAAGGGCGAAATAAGAAAAAACGGCGCACATAGGGTTTGTTAGTGCTATTTGTAATAGTTCCGTTTTGTTTGCTTGTAAAGTTTGTTGTGTAATTCATGATAAAAAAATAAAAATAATAGATTCCCTTTGTGCTTTCTTTTAGAATAAGCGCATCTGACTGCGAAAGCGCAATCTGGGTACTATATTGTTTGTTTTATTTTTTGAAGTAATCATGCTGTAAAAGTAAATTATTTTTTATTTTAAAAGATACAAAACAATGTTTTTTGTAAATTTTTATCAAATTGATAAAAAAATAACTTTTTAATTGATTAATTTTTATCAAACCACCAAAAAACACGATGCTGATTGAATATGATGTTAAGTTTTAATTGATAAAAATCAAGTTAGCACATGTAAAAATCATCTTATTTTAAGATTTTTTACAATTCAGTATATAAAAAATACAGTTGGGTAAGCTTTAATTTAAAAAAAAGGATTTGTGTTGCATCTTTGAAACATCAAATAACAATAACATTTAAAAACAATTTATTATGAAATTTTTAGCATCATTTTTAATCTTAACTATGTTAACTATCACAAATAGTATAACAGCACAAAACCAAAACACAGCAACCAAAACAATTACAGTAACAGTTGTAAATGCAACTTCAGATACTGGTAAAATAGGATTTGCTTTGTACACCAAAGACAATTTTATGAGAAAACCAATACAAGGAAAAGAAGGTAAAATTAAAAACGGAAAAAGTACCGTGGTTTTTGAAAATGTGCCTTCTGGAGAATATGCCATTACTTGCTATCATGATAAAAACAACAATGATAGAATGGATTTTTCTAAAAACAGAATGCCTTTAGAAGATTATGGTGCTTCTAACAATGTAATGGCTTTTGCACCACCAACTTTTGAGAATGCAAAGTTTTTATTGAAAGATAAAAATTTAGAATTAGATATTAAATTTTAGTAAATTACGCTACTTATCTATCAATAACAAATAATAAACTTACAGATGAACAGCCAAGAGGTATATACAATTAAAAACATAAAGAAATCGGCAATTTTATGTTTAAAAATTACCATTATTTTTGGTGTAATATTTAGCTTAGTTTTTTGGCAAACATCTGTAGAAAGCATTGCTTGGTCTTTTATAATTTCTGGAATGTATTCTTTTGGAATTGGTTTTGGAAATGGTTTTTTAAACGGTTATTTATCTACCAAGTGGGATTGGATTACGCACACAAACCAAAGAGTTTGGGCTGGTATTATTGTAACAGTTTTATATACTATACCCGTTGTTCTAATTATTAATTACATAGTTTTTATTGTCATTAATAATAACAATCCTGCTAATTTTTTTAAAGGAAATTTCTTTTGGGCTCATTTGTTTTATATTATTCTTTCTTTAGCAGTTTCCACCTTTTTGCATGCAAGAGGTTTTATGAAAAATTGGAAAGCTGCAATGACCAAAGAAACCACCAAACAAGAAATTGTAGCAAAAACTGAAACAGCTAAATTTGAGTCTTTAAAAAACCAATTAGATCCGCATTTTTTGTTTAATAGCTTAAATGTTTTAACCAGTTTAATTGGCGAAAATCCAAACCAGGCAGAAAGGTTTACCACAAAGCTCTCTAAAGTGTATAGGTATGTTTTAGAACAAAGAAACAAAGATTTAGTACCTATAGAAGAAGAGTTAAAGTTTGCAAAAACTTACATGGAATTGTTAGGGATGCGTTTTGAAGATGCAGTAAAGTTTAACATACCAGACACTATAAGTAATAACGAGCTTAAAATTGTGCCTTTGTCTTTACAACTTTTATTAGAAAATGCTGTAAAGCACAATGTGGTTTCTAACTCTAAACCATTAACAATTAACATTTACGAAGAAAATAATTATTTAATTATAGAAAATAACATCAACCCAAAAGAAGCTGTAGGTAAAAGTACCAAAGTTGGTTTACAAAATATTGTAGACAGGTATGGGTTAATTACTCAAAAAGCAGTAAAAATAGAAAATAACAACAAAACTTTTAAGGTGAGTTTACCTCTCTTATTTAAAATGAACAATATTATGTATTCAGACAATTTAGAAAATAGCAAGTATGTAAAAGCAGTAGAAAGAGTAGAAAAATTAAAAGAATTCTATCAAAATTTAGCCTCTTACTGTTTGGTAATCCCTTTTTTAGTATTTATCAATTTAAAATTCTCACCAGGATTTTATTGGTTTTGGTTTCCAATGTTTGGATGGGGATTGGGCTTAACATTCCACTTTTTAGAAGTTAATAATTATAATATTTTCTTGGGTAAAAATTGGGAAGATAAAAAGATTAAAGAATTGATGGATAAAGAAAACAAACAAAAAAGATTACGATAATGAAACAACGATATACGGAAGAACAGCAATATATTTTAGCTCGTAAAAAAGTTGAAAAAATCAGAAAATTTTATAAGCATTTAGCTACTTATATTATTATTAATACTTTTTTAAGTGCCATTTTTATTGTTGGTGATATGAATGATGGAGATACTTTCAAGGAAGCATTTTGGGACTATCATAATTATAAAATTTGGTTATATTGGGGTATAGGAATTTTATTTCAAGCGATAAGTACTTTTGGTTTACCTTTATTTTTAAACAAAGATTGGGAACAAAGAAAAATAAACAATTATTTAGAACAAGAAAATAGAAAAAGATAATGGAAAGAGATTTTACAAGAGAACAACGTTTTTTAAAAGCTCAAAAAAGAGTAAAAGACATTAAAGGGTTCTACACACATTTAACAGTATATTGTTTGGTAATTCCTTTTATCATTTTTATCAACCTGAAATTTGTGCCTCATTTTCATTGGTTTTGGTTTTCGGTTTGTGGTTGGGGATTTGGTTTGTTTTTTCACTGGTTAAATACTTTCGGATTTAATTTATTTGGATTTGGAAATAACTGGGAAGAAAGAAAAATCAAAGAATTTATGAAAAATAAGAACTAACAACATGCAATCAAAATATATAGAACATCAGTTATACTTAAAAGCAGTTCAAAAAATTAAAGACATCAAAGGTTTTTACACCCATTTTATAGCATCCTTTTTAATTTTACCTTTTTTAGTGTTTATCAACTTACAAACGGTACCACAATTTCATTGGTTTTGGTATGCAATTATGGCTTGGTGCGTGGGTTTACTAATTCATTGGATTAATGTTTTTGCATTTTCTAAAATGGATTTTAAAAAAGAATGGATGGAGAAAAAAGTATTAAAGTTTGTTGGTGATCCTGTTGATAATAAAACAGCAGAAGAATCAACCCACATTCAAGAACAATACTATTTAAAAGCCAAAAAACAAGCAGAAGAAATTAAAGGATTTTACGTTCATTTAATTGTTTATGTATTTTCTTTTCCTTTGATTGTGTTTGTTAATTTAAAATTTGTACCAGGTTTTCATTTTTTCTGGTTCGCATTTGGAGGTATGTTAATTGCCCTGTTCTTTCACTGGTTAGGTGTTTTCGGTTTTGAGGTGTTAGGATTAGGAAAAAAATGGGAAGAAAGAAAAATGCAACAATTTTTAAATACTAATAATTAATATTATGCAAGAAGATTTTATACAAGAACAAAATTATGTTAGAGCACAAAAAAGAGTTAAAGAGCTAAAGGGTTTTTACATTCACCTAATTGTTTATATTTTAGTGAATCTTTTTTTAAGCGGAATTATAATTTATGGACTAATGCAAAGCGGGGATACATTTAAAGAAGCTATTACAAATTTCGGAACCTATTCTACCGCATTTTTCTGGGGAATAGGAATGTTCTTTCATTGGTTAGGTGTTTTCGGTTTCAAATCTTTAGGTTTAGGTAAAGATTGGGAAAATCGTAAAATACAAGAATTAATGGATAAAGATGATGAGAAAAAAAGATTGAAGTAGGGTGTTTTCAGCATAAAAATTTTTCAATTATTATTTTGTATGCTTTGTATTTTTTTTTGATTTTACCAACAATTAACAATCAACAATCAACAATCAACAATCAACAATCAACAATCAACAATCAACAACCAACAACCAACAACCAACAACCAACACCTAACAACTAAAAAAATGAATGTATTAATTATAGAGGATGAAAAACCAGCAGCAAGAAGATTAAACAGAATGTTGGCAGCCTTAAATATAGAAGCGCAGCAAATGTTGCATTCTGTAGAAGAATCTTTAAATTGGTTGCAGAATAACGAACATCCAGATTTAATTTTTCTTGACATTCAACTTTCAGATGGTTTGTCTTTTGAAATTTTTGAAGAGATAGATGTAAAATCTGCTATTATTTTTACCACTGCTTATGATGAATATGCCTTAAAAGCCTTTAAATTAAATAGCATAGATTATTTACTAAAACCTTTAGATGAAGACGAATTAAAAGTTGCTGTAGACAAGTTTAAAGCAAATCAATCTAAACAAACAGGAGTGCAGGTAAATTTAGACGACATAAAAAAATTACTAATTAATCCTGTAGATAGAAAATATAAAAAACGTATTTCTATAAAAGTTGGGCAACACATAAAAATTGTAAATATCGATGAAATTGAATGCTTTTACAGCGAAAATAAATCAACCTATATACATACTTCAGACAATAGGAATCATTTGTTAGACCATTCATTAGAAAATTGGCAAGAACAATTAGACCCAGAACATTTTTATAGAGTTAACCGAACTTTTATCATCCATATAAACGCCATAAAAGACATTATTGCCTATTCTAATTCGCGTTTAAAATTAATATTACACTCTTATAACGAACAAGAAATAATTGTAAGTAGAGAACGTGTAAAAGATTTTAAGAATTGGATTGATTAACACCTCTATTTTTGATTTTTAATTCATCAGTAAAATAGTTTTACAAAAAAATAAAAACAGTAAATCAAAAAATAATTCACCTCAATTACTTTATCTATATTTGATTAATTTTTAAAAAGAGTTGATACCATTTTGAGAACAAGTTTAATCATTGTAAAATATTACCCAATTTTTGCCTTTTTTGGATTTTTATCAATGGCAATTTTCAGAATACCTCTATTTTTCAATAAAAATATACAATTTTACAAATTAATGGGTACAGGTAAAAATGGTACTTTTGATAAAGTTCCAGATTTATCTCAATGGTCTATTTTAATTACTTATGATGGTAATTTAACGTTAAAAGAGCAATTTGGAAGTTTTATCTTAAAATGGTTTGAATTATTCTGTAAAAAACAAACTATTTATTTATTAAAACCAATTGAAGGTCATGGTTTATGGGATCAAAAAAAGGTTTTTGGCGATTTACCACCATCAACAGATTATGAAGGAGAAATAGCGGTATTAACCAGGGCTACAATTCGGTTAAATAAATTACGATATTTTTGGCAAAATGTAGCGCCAGTTGCATCTCAAATGGCTACTGCAGATGGCTTTATAACTTCTTACGGAGTTGGGGAGATACCATGGGTTAAACAAGCAACTTTTAGTATTTGGCAATCAAAAGCAAAGATGAAAAAATTTGCATACAGAATGCCACAACATAAAGCTGTTATTAAAAAAACAAGAAAACAAGATTGGTATAGTGAGGATATGTTTACACGTTTTACAATCCAACAAAAAATTGAAAAATAATTCGTCTTTTTTATTTTGATCTAAGCACACTAATTTTTTTAATAAATTTTTAAAAATATTTGGATATATTTTAATCAAAAAATAGGGTTAAATATTATTTTGTTTTATATTTTTACAAAAACATTAAACAAATGAAAAGAGTGGCTATTATTGGAAGTGGAGTTGCTGGTTTAGCAACTGCAATCCGATTATCTCTAAAGAATTACGATGTTACTGTTTTTGAAGCCAATTCTTACTTTGGTGGTAAACTATCTTCATTTGAAAAAGACGGTTTTACTTTTGATGGGGGTCCTTCTCTTTTTACAGCTCCAGAAAATATAGAAGCACTTTTTACTTTGGCTAAAAAAGATATTAATAACTATTTTACATATCGTTCTTTAGATGAAAGTTGTCGTTATTTTTTTGCAAATGGTAAAAAAATTACCGCTCAAAAAAATGTGGATGCTTTTGCTGATGAAGCAGAAAAAGTTTTTGGTGAGCCATCAGAAAACATTAAAAGGTATCTTGAAAATAGCAAAAAAGCCTACAAAAATATAGGAGAACTTTTTTTAGATTTTCCTTTAGATTTAAGTTTGATCACAAAAAGTGAAACATATAAAGCTTTGTTTAGTGTTAAGTTTCCTTACATTGCAAAGTCATTAAATAGTTACAATGAATCAAGTTTTAAAACACCAGAAATGATTCAGCTTTTTAATCGGTTTGCAACTTATAATGGTAGTAATCCTTACAAGGCACCAGCTATGTTAAGTATGATTTCTAGTTTAGAACAAAGCCAAGGAACTTTTTATCCAAAGGGAGGAATGATAAGTATTACCAATGCTTTGGTACAATTGGCAAAAGATGTTGGTGTTCAATTTTACTTAAATAGTAAAGTAGAAAAAATTGAAACATTAAAAGATACAGTTAACGGAGTTCTAGTAAACGGAAAAAATTATAAAGCAGATATAGTTGTAAGTAATATGGACATTTATTACACCTATAAAAATTTACTAACAGATAAAAAATATGCTAAAAAAGTTTTAAAACAAGAAAGAAGTAGTAGTGCCTTTATTTTTTATTGGGGAATTAATACAACTTTTTCAGAATTAGGTTTGCATAATATTTTTTTTAGTGAAGATTATAAAAAGGAATTCAAAGAAATTTTTGAGGAATCAATTTTACCTGTTGAGCCAACCATTTATGTAAATATCACCTCTAAACACGATAAAAATCATGCACCAAACAATAGTGAAAATTGGTTTGTAATGGTTAATGCTCCTGCACATAATAAACATAATTGGGAAGAGCAAAAAGAAAAAGTGAAAAAGTTTATTATAAAACAAATAAATAAACAATTAAATACGAATCTTGAAAAGCATATTGTTGCAGAAGAAACCCTTTCTCCATTAAATATTCAAGAAAAAACAGCAAGTTTTATGGGATCTCTATACGGCACAAGTAGTAATAGCAAAATGGCTGCTTTTTTTAGACAACAAAATAGAAGTAAACATTATAAAAATTTATTTTTCTGTGGTGGTAGCGTTCATCCTGGTGGAGGAATTCCTTTATGTTTTAAAAGTGCAAAATTAGTAGCAGATGGTATTCAGTAATATATTTAAACACAAATATAGATTAGCCTTAGCAATAAGTTTATTATTTCATGTGAGTGCCATAATTGGCTTACTTTTTACTAAGTACAACGATTTTTTTATTGAAAATACACCTTTGAATTTAATCATATCAATGGTATTGGTATTATACACACATCAAAAAATTAATAAAAAACTTTGGTTCTTTTTTGCTGCTTGTATTTTTGCAGGTCTTATTTATGAAATTGTTGGAATAAATACAGGTTTTCTATTTGGAGATTATGAATATTCAAACGTTATGGGCATTAAAGTTTTTGGCGTTCCTGTTTTATTAGGCATTTTATGGTTTACAACCATGTATTGCGTTGGTAGTTTAAGTTTTCAATTTTATAATTTTCTTAAAGTTAAACATAATTTTAAAATTTCTACTAAAATAGAACCTCATTTTTTGGCAATAATTGGGGCATTTGCAGCAGTTTTTTTAGATTTTTTTTTAGAACCAGTTGCTATTAAATTAAATTTTTGGCAGTGGTTTCCTTATGGAGAAATTCCAATTTATAATTACGTTTGTTGGTTTTTCGGAAGTTTAATTTTACAGTATTTTTTCGTAAATTTGAGTTTTAATAAACAGAATAAATTCGCGGTTTATTTATTTACTATTCAACTAATATTTTTTATAACCATTATCTTATTTTATAAATGATTTTCCTTTTAATCTTATCAATTACTTTAGTAACTTTTATTATAATGGAAGGTATTACTTGGGCAATGCATAAATATGTAATGCACGGATTTTTATGGTATTTGCATGAAGATCATCACAAACCCAACAATCACTTTTTCGAGAAAAATGATACTTTTTTTTTAATTTTTGCCATACCAAGTTGGTTGTGTATTATGATTGGTTTAGAAGATAAAATATTTTGGCTTGCAGGTATTGGGTTTGGTATTGCACTGTATGGTTTTGCTTATTTTATGGTACATGATGTAATTATTCATCAGCGTTTTAAATGGTTTTCGAGAAGTAATAACATATATGTAAAAGCTATAAAGTGGGCGCATAAAATGCACCATAAGCATCTTGATAAAGAGAAAGGCGAAAGTTTCGGTTTGTTATTTGTTGCTAAAAAGTATTGGGAAAAGGTGCTTAAAGACAAGGCAATTCGCAAGCAAAAATTATAATTTTTTCTGAAAATTGAAATAAAAATATCGAGACATCCTTTTTTACAACTCACTAATCTAAAATAACAATTCACTATATTTCTTTTTTTATTAATGATGATAAGTTTCATTTTTGATGAAAATTAGAAATTATGAAGAAAATATTTAAAGCATTTTATGTTTCATTTACCATTTTTGCGGTTTTAACGCTAATTTTATTATCTGCTCAAATTATTACAATTGGTTATGATAATATTAGTTTTAAAAAATCCTACTTACCAACTATATTTATATTTTATATTCCTATTTTAATATCTTTTTTATTTCATAAGAAAGAAAATTATAAAATTATAATTATTAAAGCACTTCTAACTTCATTTGTTCTATCTTATATAAGTTTATGTTTTTTTTTCAAATATATTTTAGTTTCTAAATCTATTAGTTTTTTTAATTTAAATTTATTGTCTTTATCAATAATTAGTTTATTAACTACCTTGTTTTTTAGTGTTTTCTTGTTGATTTTCAATAAGCATAAATTAAAAAAGGTAATAAAAGTAAAGGTTAATTATTCTAATAAAAAGCTCTTATTATTCCCTTTTCTGTGTTCAATTATTTATACGTTAATAGTTTTATTTGAATCTCCAAGTTTTTTCAATATTACAATTGTCTGGGGAAATATTTTTCCTTTAGGTATTTTTTGCTCATATATTTCTTTTAGCTTTTTTAACTCTTCATACACAAAGTTTAATAATACAAAAAGATTTTTTTTAGTAATATTATATTATTTTATAGTTGCTTTGTTTTTATCTTATGCCTTTAATGCCATAAAGATGATTACTTTTTTTTCTGTATTTAAAAAAGTAGGAGGCATAAATAATTTGGTGCACACAATTACTTTGTTTAGCCCCTATTTTTTAATAATTATCGCTTTAGTTCATCTATATTATTTGAAATTAGTTTCCAAAGCAGAAAAACAACACTTAACACAACAATCTTTAGAATCTCAACTCAATTATCAACAGTTAAAAAATCAGATAAGTCCACATTTTTTATTTAATAATATAAATGTGTTAACCAGTTTAATAGAAGAAAACCCTAAAAAAGCAGTTAGTTTTTCAGAGAATTTATCTAATATATACAGGTGTTTTTTAGAACAAGAAAAACAAGATGTTGTCTTATTAAAAGACGAAATTGCGTTTGCAAAAAGCTATTTAGCCCTTCTTAAAGATCGTTTTGAAGTCGGTTTAAATTTTACAATTAATATCGATGAAAAAGCAAAGGAAAAATATATTGTTGCTACCATTTTACAACAAGTTTTAGAAAATGTTGTAAAACACAATACGATTAATGAAGATAATCTTGTTACCATTGAAATATCATCTAAAGAAAATTATTTAATTGTAGAAAACAATAAGAATGTAAAGTTAAAAACAGCAAATACCTCTAAAAAGGGAATAGAAAACATTAAAAAAAGAATTGCTTTTTTTACGGATGAAAAAGTAATCATAAAAAACAAACCTGAAGTGTATATAATTTATTTACCAATTTTAGAAACTGTCTAATGAAAGCCTTAATTATAGAAGACGAGTTGCCATCTGCAAGAAGATTAGAACGTTTGTTACAAGGTTTTGAAATAGAGATTTTAGATAAACTCAGTTCAATAAAATCTTCAATTAATTGGTTTCAGAAAAACGAACAACCAGATCTTATTTTTTTAGATGTACAACTTTCAGATGGTTTGTGTTTTGAGATTTTTAAATATGTAAAAATCACTTCGAAAATTATTTTTACAACAGCTTTCATCGATTATAGTATTCAAGCTTTTGATTATAATAGCATTTCTTATTTGTTAAAACCCATTAATAAAGAAAAATTAAATGAAGCTATTTTAAAAGCGCAAAAACTACATCAAAAAGAAACTGATTTTGAGCAATTTAAAAAGTTAATGAGTACTTATAAAACAGAGAAATACAAAGAATCTTTTACAGTAAAATTAGGTAAAAAGATAAAAATTTTAAAAACTGACGAAATTGGTTGTTTTTTTAGTTTTGAAAACGCTACGTATTTAAACACTTCTCAAGGTAACTATATCATCAATCATTCTTTAACAAGTTTACAGAACGATTTAAATCCAGCAGAATTTTTTAGAGTCAATCGTACATATATTGTACATATTAATGCCATAAATGATATTATTGGGTATTCTAATTCGCGTTTAAAAATAATTTTAAACTCATACAACGAAAACGAAATAATTGTAAGTAGAGAGCGTGTTAAAGATTTTAAGGCTTGGATTGATTAGAGTTTTGAGTTTTACAGTTTTATTTATTATGTTGATAATAATCTTTAATTTATTCTAACTTCAAATTTTTATAAAACAATTTCTTTAAAAAATTCCCTACTTCTCAAACTTTACTTATTTTTATGCTCATAACTTGAACTCGTTTCAGGTGCTAATTAATTCAGTTTTGTATGAGCCAAAAAGAAGAATTTTTTAAATATATAAATGAAGGTTACAAAACCAAAGGAGATTTTTTACCTTTAGGTGCAGCAATGTTAGGCGAAGAAACTATTACAGATGCCATAGTTAAAGTACCTCTTAAAACTCTAAATAGGCATGGTTTAATTGCAGGTGCAACTGGTACAGGTAAAACAAAAACCCTACAAGTTTTAGCCGAGAATTTATCAGAAAAAGGGATTCCTGTTTTGTTAATGGACATTAAAGGAGATTTGTCTGGTTTGGCACAACCTAGTCCTGGGCATGCAAAAATAGACGAAAGACATGCAAAAATTGGTTTTCCTTTTACCGCTAAAAAATTCCCAATAGAAATATTAACCCTCTCAGAACAAGATGGTACTAGGTTACGTGCAACTATTTCTGAATTTGGTCCTGTTTTATTATCAAGAATTTTAGATTTAACAGAAACACAAAGTGGTATTGTTGCCATTATTTTTAAATATTGTGACGATAATAAGTTTCCTTTATTAGACATTAAAGACTTTAAAAAAGTACTGCATTATGTTACTAATGAAGGTAAAGAGGAAATTCAAGCAGAATATGGGCGAATTTCATCATCATCTACAGGAGCTATTTTGCGTAAAATTATAGAAATAGAACAACAAGGAGGAGATTTGTTTTTTGGAGAAAAATCTTTTGAAGTAGAGGACTTAACCAGAGTAGATGAGGATGGAAAAGGAATCATTTCTGTTTTAAGATTAACTGATATTCAAGACAAGCCCAAGTTGTTTTCTACTTTTATGTTGCAATTATTAGCAGAAGTTTATGAGACTTTTCCTGAACAAGGAGATGCTGACAGACCAGAACTCATCATATTTATAGATGAAGCACATTTGGTTTTTGAACAAGCCTCTAAAGCCTTGTTAAACCAAATAGAAAGTATTGTAAAATTAATTCGTTCTAAAGGTATTGGTTTGTATTTTGTCACTCAAAATCCAAAAGATGTACCAGAAGATATTTTAGCTCAGTTAGGTTTAAAAGTACAACACGCATTAAGAGCTTTTACAGCAAAAGATAGAAAAGCCATAAAGTTAGCAGCAGAAAATTATCCAACTTCAGATTATTACGATACTAAAGAAGTATTAACAAAATTAGGAATTGGAGAAGCATTTATATCCGTTTTAAACGAAAAAGGAATACCTACACCTTTGGCAAGAACCATGTTGCGTGCGCCAATGAGTAGAATGGATGTTTTAACAGATAAAGAGTTGAAACAAGTTATAAATAATTCGCGTTTATTCTATAAGTATAATGAAAATTTAGATAGAGAAAGCGCTTACGAATTGCTAAATTCTAAAATAGAAAAAGTAAATTTGGCAGAAGCCAAAGCCATAGCAAAAGAAAAAGCGCAGAAGGAAAAAGAACGTTTGGCAAAAGAAAAAGAGAAAGAAAGAGAGCGAGAAGCAAAAGCGAATAGAACATACTCTAGAAGACGAAGTACCAGACAAAATCCAATTGTAAAAGTACTAACTAGTGCAACTTTTATAAGAGCCGCATTTGGTATTTTAAAAAAAGTATTAAAATAACAACACAAAATAAACGTTATAAAACGTATAAAATTAACAAAATGATTAAAAAAAATATTGTAACAAGCTTAGTAATTATATGTTCAGTGTTATTAATAAGCTGTGGAGATGGAGGTAAATATAAAATTGAAAAAGGTAAAGTTGGACATTTAACAACCAAAACTAAAATTTCTGATTTAAACAAAATATTCGAAAAAGACTCTATTGTAAAAAACTTAAGCGAGGGCGCTTTAGGAGACGATTATTTTCAAGATGATGATGAATATTTAATTTACGAAAAAGGAGGAAAGCACCTTTTAACCATAGTACCAAAACAACAATTAGATTCACTTTCTACCATAAAAAGTGTAGAGATTTTTGATGCTAAATATGCCACAGAAACAGGTATTAATATCAATTCTACCTTTTCAGAAATTAATGCCAATAACAATATCAATAGAATAGAATCTACATTTTCTACAGCAACTTTGTTTATCAACGATTTTAACATTACAGTTGCCATAGACAAAGAGGAACTAGGTTTAAGAGATTTTAGCACACAAAAGGTAACTATTGAGCAAATTCCAGATTTGGCAAAAATGAAATCTTTGGTCGTTTGGTTTAATTAGGGCGTAACCACACAAAAAAGTGTGGTCGTGCTTTACGTTATATCTTTTTTTTATTTGTTGAATCCATTTTAGCAACTGTTTATAAAAAACGTTCTGTTAAACTAGAGGCATTTTTTCAATTTATATAAAAAAAAAGGATGCCACTTCAATCACTTACGCAAAATGCAACCCATTATGAAAAAAAATTACACCATTCAAAAATCACCTTTTATAGTACCCACAACCGATGGTAAACTCATAGAAGAACATTTTGGCAATGCAACAGATGGCAACTCACAATTAAGTATGGCACATATGGTTGCACCTTCTGGTTGGAGCGAGCCTTTTCAAACCCCAGAGTTTGATGAATATACCTACATCATAAAAGGAAAAAAACAATTTATTATAGAAGGAGAAACCATTATTTTAAAAGCTGGAGAATCTATTAAAATCAACAAAAAAACAAGAGTACAATATTCCAATCCTTTTAAGGAATCTTGTGAATATTTAGCCATCTGTTTGCCCGCTTTTTCTATGGATTTGGTAAATAGAGAAGAGGCCTAAGCCTTTTTTCTTGTTAAGTAAAAGGGTAGGTAAATCAATAAAAAATACGGAATTACAATTAGCTCTACCACAAAAATATATTGTGGCCAATCACCAAAAAAATCCAGTAAAGTTGCTGCATTTGGTTTTCTATTTGTGTAAAAATAATTAGAACCTAAAAAGTTATTGATAACAAACATTAGTAACATGTAAACTTGCATGGCTAAAAAAGCTTTACCAACACTTTTTAAAGTGGGCCTTAATTGGTAAACAAAAGTGGCAAAAAACATAAAAATTACTAAGCCAGCATGCACATACCAATATCTAAAGAATTTAAAATTTAAGTAATTATAATCATCTGGTGTAATTAAAGATTGTAAAGTGCCTGCAATTACTAAGAAAAAAAAGATTTCGTAATACAATAATTTTCTAGTGAAAGATAATAAAGGTATTACCAAGGTTAAAAAACTACATAAATGTAAAGGTAAATCTGTCTTATAATTAAAATTACCATTATAAACACTTACAAAAACACCCAATAGAGTAGTAGCACAAATTGAAAACGCAAAAACATTCCCTATTTTATTTTGCACTGTTTTAGGTTGTTTTTTACTTATAAAAATCAATAAAGAACCAAAACAAAAAATAAAAAGTATTACGCCCAAATGTTGGGTTGTAAAAGGGACAAAATTGTTGTTTTCTTCTATGAAAAAATTCATTTTTTAAAATAATCTTTGCAATCTATAAAATTAAAAATTCATATTAAACATTTAAAAGTATTAATAAAGTTAATTAAAAATCTGATTCTTATACTTTTTAAATACAAAATTTAATAAATTGCCTTAAAAATAATTACATGAAAAACTATATAGCTCCTAAAGTGATAAGACAAGTTTTTGTTTTACTCTTAATTTTATTAATAGGAATACTCATTTTTAGAGAAATGATGCCGTATTTATCTGGAATTTTAGGAGCGATAACCATTTATGTACTATTAAGAAAGTGGATGATTTTCTTGGTAAAGAAAAATTGGAAACCAGATTTAGCTGCTGCTTTTATCATGTTGGTTTCTTTTGTTTGTATTTTGTTACCTGTGGCGGGTATAGTTTTAATGTTAGGTAATAAAATAGGTGATGCAGTAAATAACTATGAACAAGTAATGGCAGCAGTAAAAACCCAACTAAATAAAATAGAAAATAGATTTGGTTATAACTTAACAGATAATATAAATACCTCTGAATTTTCTAGTTGGGTAACTAACAACTTAGAAGGGTTTGCAGGTAGTACTTTTAATATTTTTATAGCTATTGGTATTATGTATTTTTTATTATACTATATGTTTACCAATAGATCTGAACTTAGATCTTCTTTATATGAATATATACCTATTAGTGAAAGAAATTTAAAAATTATTGGTAAAGAGTCTCAAGCCATGGTGCGTTCTAATGCTATTGGAATACCATTAGTAGCAATATCACAAGGTATTATTGCATTGATTGGTTTTTTAATATTTGGTATTTCAGATCCTTTCTTTTGGTTTGTGGTGGTTACAGTAGGTTCTATGATACCGTTTGTGGGTACTTTAATTGGTATTTTACCAGTTTTTTTACTAACACTTACTTCAGGAAACAATTTTGCGGCTTGGGGTATTTTAATATATGGTTTGGTTGTAGTTGGATCTACAGATAATATTATTCGATTATTTGTGCTTAGAAAGTTAGACAATGTACACCCATTAATTACTTTAATTGGGGTAATTGTTGGTGTGCCTCTATTTGGCTTTATTGGACTTATTTTTGGTCCACTTTTAATAAGTTTATTTTTGATAATTGTAAGAATCTATAAAAAAGAGTTCGGAGAACATCATCAAGATGATAAAAAAGTACTTTAGTGTTTTCTGTTTTTTAAAGAAGCAAGTTTTCTGTTTTTCTTCTTGTTTATATAATGTCTTAAAACTCCGCCTTTCACACTATTTACGTCAAATTCGACAATAAAGGCGTTTTCGTCTAACTCTTGTACAATTCTGTACATTTTTTTAATATCAATTCTATTTATAATAGAATGGATAATGTCAAAATCTTCTACTTTACCATTATTGCCAAAACCAGAACTACCTTTGTAAATAGTTAAACCAACACCCAACTCTTCTAAAATAGCTTTTTTTATAACGGCATTATTTTTAGAAACTATGGTAACACCAATAAAATCCTCAAAACCTTCTATTACAGTATCTGTAACCTTAGCAGCAATAATGTAAGTAAGTATTGAGTAAAGTGCAATTTCTATAGTTTCAACAAAAGCAGTTGCCGTAAATAAAATGATATTAAAGAGCATTACAATTTTGCCAATACTAATTCCGAATTTGTCATTTAGGTAAATCCCTAAAATTTCAGAACCATCTAAAACCGATCCATTTCTAATAGCAGTTCCAATTCCAGAGCCTACCAATAATCCTCCGAAAATAGAAATCAGTAATTTATCATCTGTAATGGTTTGAAAGTTTTCGAAATGAATAAATAAAGCAACTCCTAAAATGCTGATTACAGATTTAATTACAATACGTTTTGCAACTGTAAAATAGCCTAAAATCAAAAACGGAATGCTAAACAGTATTAGCAAATAAGACATGTTAATGTCTACCTGAGTTCTTACCAATAAAGCAATACCCGTAACGCCACCATCTAAAAAACCATTAGGTAATAAAAAAGCTTTTAAACCCAAACTTGTTAAAACGATACCAACAAATATTTGAAAATATTCAGAAAAATAAGTTTTAACATTTTTTAGATTCATCTAGTCATTTTTTCTTTTACAAGCTAATAAAGTATTTTTTAATAGCATTGCAATTGTCATTGGACCAACGCCACCTGGTACAGGAGTAATATATTCTGATTTTTCTGCAACTTCTTTAAAAGCAACATCACCCACCAATCTAAATCCATTTTTCTTAGAAGGATCTGCAACTCTAGTAATACCAACGTCTATCACAGTTACATCGTTTTTAACCATGTCTGCTTTTAAAAATTCTGGTATTCCAATAGCAGCCACAATAATATCTGCTTGTAAAGTAATTTCTTTTAAATTTTTAGTTCTACTATGGCACATGGTAACAGTAGCATTACCTACTTTTCTTTTTTGCGATAGTAAAATACTCATTGGGCTACCTACAATATGACTTCTACCTAAAACAACCACATGTTTACCAGAAGTTTCTACTTCGTATCTATCTAACAATTCTAAAATACCAAAAGGTGTTGCAGAAATAAAAGTTGGTAAGTTTAATGCCATTTTACCAACATTTGTTGGATGAAATCCGTCTACATCTTTATCTGGATCTACTGCCATTATAACCTTTTGTTCATCTATATGTTTTGGTAATGGAAGCTGCACAATAAAACCATCAATGTCGTTATCTATATTTAAAACAGCAATTTCATTAAGTAACTCTTCTTCTGTAATGTCTTCTGGTAAACGAATTAAAGTAGACTCGAAACCAACACGTTCGCAAGCTTTTACTTTTGCATTTACATAGGTAATACTAGCACCATCATTACCAACGATAATAGCTGCTAAGTGTGGTGTTTTTTTATCATTATTTCTTAAATCGTCTACTTCTAAAGAAATTTCTTCCTTAATGTCTGCAGCTGTTTTTTTTCCGTCTAATAAAATCATTTTATTGTTTCAAGGTTACAAGTTGAGATTTCTCAATCGCTTAAAAAAAGCTCATTTCGAAATGACATTTGTTAATGTTTTTTATTTTTATTACTTCACACTTCATTACTTCATTACTTCATTACTTCATTCCTTTCATCATCTGCATCATCTTTTTGCCACCACCACCTTGCATCATCTTCATCATTTTACTCATTTGATTAAATTGCTTCATTAACTGATTTACTTCTTGTATAGAAGTTCCAGATCCTTTCGCAATTCTTTTCTTTCTGCTTGAGTTTATGCTTGCTGGTTCGCTTCTTTCACCAGGTGTCATAGAATGTATAATAGCTTCAATTCCTTTAAAAGCGTCATCATCAATATCTACATCCTTTAAAGCTTTTCCAGCACCAGGAATCATACCCATAAGGTCTTTCATGCTTCCCATTTTTTTAATTTGCTGAATTTGATTTAAGAAATCATCAAAACCAAATTGGTTTTTTGCAATTTTTTTCTGCAGTTTTCTAGCTTCTTCTTCGTCATATTGATCTTGGGCTCTTTCTACTAAAGAAACCACATCTCCCATACCCAAAATACGGTCTGCCATTCTATCTGGATGAAATACATCAATCGCATCCATTTTTTCACCAGTACCAATAAATTTTATAGGCTTATCAACCACAGATTTTATAGAAAGTGCAGCTCCACCTCGTGTATCACCATCTAACTTTGTTAGTATAACACCATCAAAATTTAAAATATCGTTAAAGGCTTTTGCAGTATTTACAGCATCTTGCCCAGTCATAGAATCTACCACAAATAAAGTTTCTTGTGGTTCTATTGCCTTATGGATATTAGAAATTTCTGTCATCATTTCTTTATCTACAGCCAAACGACCGGCAGTATCTATAATTACGACATTTTTACTATTGGCTTTTGCATGTGCGATAGCATTTTTAGAAATTTCTACAGGATTGTTATTCCCAACTTCAGCATATACTTCTACACCAATTTGTTCTCCAACAACTTGCAATTGATTGATTGCTGCAGGTCTATATACATCACAACCCACCAATAAAACTTGCTTGCTTTTTTTGTTTTTTAGATAGTTTGCTAATTTTCCAGAAAAAGTAGTTTTACCAGAACCTTGTAAACCAGACATTAAAATTACGGTTGGAGATCCTCCTAAATTTACACCAACAGTTTCACCTCCCATTAACTCAGTTAGTTCATCTTTAACCAACTTTACCATTAGTTGTCCAGGATTTAATGTAGTTAATACATCTTGTCCTAACGCTTTGGTTTGTACTTTTTTGGTAAATTCTTTGGCTATTTTAAAGTTAACATCGGCATCTAACAGCGCTCTTCTAACTTCTTTTAACGTTTCTGCAACGTTAACTTCTGTAATTTTACCATGCCCTTTTAGGGTGTGTAAGGCTTTATCTAATTTATCGCTTAAATTATTAAACATAATTTGTGTCTTTTTTT
>NZ_CBFHJT010000001.1:20531-63778 GCF_965656025.1 Polaribacter sp. | reverse complement strand
TGGAAACACAAATATAAGAAATAACCACTATTTTAAAAGGCATATAGTAGCTTTTTTAGCTTATATTTTCTTTAGAAATAAACTAGTAAAAAAAATGATTAAGTGTACTAAAATAGAAATTATAAAGAGGATGATGGCAATGCCCAAAACTGTTTCAGAATTATTGTTAACAAGGTTTAATTCTTTGGGATAATTATTACCAACCCAATTCCAATGATGTTTTGTCAATAGTAATAAAAGAGAAATACTTTGTAAGAGTAAATGACTTAGTGTTAACCACATATTTGGTGTTTTTTCTGCCCAATGTAGAGAGAAATAATTAAGGCCAATTAAGGCAAAAAAAATAGCAGAAATATAGAACCAAAAATGCAATCCGACTACATAAAAAGTATCGCCAATATTAATATCTAAAAATGCACCTTTATTTATAATACCTAAGATTGTAAAAGAAATACATAACCCAAAAAAGAACAAATGTGGTTTAGCAATAATTTTCTTCACTATAATTATTTTTTAAAATAGTTGTATGATGTTCTGTGTGATGTGCAGCCCACATTACGATTTCTCTTATGGTCATTTTACCCATCAATGGATGTGGAATTACCAAAGTGTCTAAATTTAAATTACTAATTCTTTTAAACTTGAATTGTAGTTTTTTGTTTTGTATTTGCAATCTGTTTATCAATCTTTCTCTATTTTTTTGAAGTGGTTTTTTTAATTTTTTATTAAAAATAGCTGCTTTATCTTGGTTTGCTTTTAATTTTTGTTGATATTTTTCTACAATAGTGTCATAGCTTCTTGTGGGTCTATTACACACCCCAAACTTGTATTTTAAAAAAAACCTTGGGTAACTAAGCACATTATTTAATAGTTGTAAAGAGTTTACTACATGCAGGACTTGTTGTCCTGTGGTCCATTTATTATCTGGTCCTTTACCCCAATTTTCTTTAGGTTGATTGATTAACCAATCTAATAATTCTTGGTGTTTTTCTTCTAAAAGATTTAGAATAGCCTCTTTTTCCATGGTCTATTATTTACCATAGTAAGGTACAAAATTTAAGGGAAAAAAAATGAACTGATTTTTCAGCCCATTTTTTAAATATTATTTTTCTTTAGGAATAAAATTTAATGCAACACCATTAATACAATGACGTTTTCCTGTGGTTTTTTGAGGACCATCATCAAAAGAATGCCCTAAATGACTACCACAAGTATTACATTTTAATTCTGTTCTTGCGTAACCTATCTTATAATCAACATCTAACTCCACATTTCCCTTGATAGCTCTATCAAAAGAGGGCCAACCAGTTCCAGAATCAAACTTATGTTCAGATTTGTATAAAGCTGTTTTACATGCAGCACAAACATAAGTACCTTCTTTGTAGTTCTTATTTAAAGGACTTGTAAAAGCTCTTTCTGTACCAGCCTCTCTTAGTACATAATACTCTTTATCTGTTAATATTTTTTTCCACTGTTCTTCTGATTTTACAAATGCATACTTTTTACTTTCTTTTTTATTTTGTGCTTTACTATTACAACTAATAAAAAATAGGATTGCTAAAAATGGAATTAATTTATTCATTGCTATGTTTTTAGAGTTTTGTTCTTTTATTTTGGTCGAAATTGTAATCAATTTCATACACAAATATACAAACCGGTTTTCTTAAAGAAAACCCAATAAATTTTAGAGATTATGCTTTTAAGTTATTTTAAAACGTAATTGAGCACTTGTATTATAGATATAATTTTTAAATTGCTAACTTTAAATAAGAACTATAAAATTATCAATAATGAAAAAATATGCCATCCTTTTACTTACCATTTTTATACTTACAGATTGTAGTACAGTACCTATTACAGGTAGAAGTAGAGTCAATTTTGTAAGCGATTCACAAGTTTTGCCAGCAAGTTTTGCTCAATACAAAGGTTTTTTAGAAGAAAATAAATTATCTACAAATACAGCAATGACCAACCAAATTAAAAGTGTAGGTAAAAATATTTCTGCAGCTGTAGATAGGTTTATGAGGGCAAATAATATGACACAAGAAGCAAATGCATACCGATGGGAGTTTAATTTGGTTGAAGATAAAACCGTAAATGCTTGGTGTATGCCAGGTGGTAAAGTGGTTTTTTATACAGGTATTATGCCAATTTGTGCTAATGAAGATGGTGTTGCTGCAGTTATGGGTCATGAGGTTGCGCATGCTTTTGCAAAACACGGACAAGAAAGGATGTCTCAAGGTCAATTACAGCAAATTGGAGGTTTAGCAGTAGCTTTAGGAACTTCTGGAAAAGATGCCAAAACGCAACAAATTTGGAATACAGCATTTGGTGTTGGTTCTGGTTTAGGAATGTTAAAATTTAGTAGAGTTCATGAGCAAGAAGCAGATAGATTAGGCTTAGTTTTTATGATTATGGCTGGTTATGATGGTACAGAAGCTCCAGAAGTTTGGGTTAGAATGAGTCAAAGATCTGGTAAAAGTTCTCAACCAGCAATATTAAGTACTCACCCATCAAACGAATCTAGAATTAAAGATTTAAGAACTTATTTGCCAACAGCAAGAAAATATGCAGCAAAATTTAATGGAGTTGTAAATACAAACACAAATCAATAGAAAAAAACTTTTACTATATTGTATGCCGTTCAAAATAAAATGAACGGCATTTTTTATTTAAAATAATTTTTATGTTAAAAAAGGGAAGTAAAAAACTAATAAATGCTTGGGCATTTTACGATTGGGCCAATTCTGTATATTCTTTAGTAATTAGTACAGCTGTTTTTCCATTATTTTATGATGCAATTACAAAAGGCGAAACCGTTCGTTTTCTTTGGATGGATTGGGGTTACCCTGATACTTTATACAGTTATTCTTTATCATTTTCATTTTTAGTTGTAGCGCTTATGTCGCCAATATTATCTGCAATTGCAGATTATACAGGTAATAAATTAAAATTTATGAAATTTTTTTGTTGGTTGGGTGGTTTGTCTGTAATAAGTATGTATTTTTTTGAAGATGTTAGCACAACTTGGATTGGAATAATTTGTACAATTTTGGCTAGTATTGGCTTTTGGTCTAGTATCGTTTTTTACAATTCTTATTTACCAGAAGTGGCACATCCAGAGCAACAAGATGCAGCAAGTGCCAAAGGATTTATACATGGGTATGTGGGGTCTATCATACTTTTATTAATTAGTTTAGGTATGATTTTACAACCTGCATTTTTTGGGTTTGATTTAAGCATACCAGAAAATATTGCTACAAATGGCTCTGAAGAAGAAATTGCAACAGCTTTAGAAACGGCTAAAAATGTTGCTTCATTAAAAGCTATGAGAATTTCTTTTGTAATGGTTGGTTTATGGTGGATTGGTTTTGCACAAATAACTTTTAAAAAACTACCTAATAATGTGCATAATAGAAAACCCGAAAAAGATTATATATGGAAAGGGTTTAAAGAATTAAAAAAAGTGTGGATTGAGCTTAAAAATTATCCAACGTTAAAAAACTTTTTGATTGCCTTTTTTTTATTAAGTGTGGGGGTACAAACTATTATTTTATTGGCAACTATTTTTGGATCTTCAGAGTTAGGTTTGGGTACAGTTAATTTAATAGTTACCGTTTTATTAATACAATTTGTAGCTATTTTAGGCGCTTATGTGTTTTCTAATATATCTAAAAATTACGGTAATTTTAAAGCCATAAAAATTACGTTATTTATTTGGATTTTAGTCTGTTTTAGTGCTTTTATGCTAGAAAAAGAATTACCTAATGTTGAGTTTTATTTTTATGCTTTGGGTGGTTTGTTAGGCTTAGTTTTAGGGGCAATACAATCTTTAACACGTTCTACCTATTCTAAATTATTACCAAAAACACATGATAATGCAACGTATTTTAGTTTTTATGATGTTACAGAAAAAATAGCTATTGTTTTAGGAACTTTTGTATTTGGTTTCTTAATTTATTTAACAGATTCTATGCAATGGAGTGTACTATCTTTGGCTTTATTTTTTGTAGCTTCTTTTATTGTTTTAAGTAGGTTAAAAAGTACTAAACATGTTTATTAATAAAATACTTTTCTAATCAGTATAAAAACAAAAATTAATACTGAGTAACCTATAAAAAAAGGTATGATAAACTCTTTTAAATTAAAAACCAAAAGTAAACTTATTATTAGTAGTTGAAAACCCAAGCCGAAAGTAGAAACCAACGTCATCAGCCAATTAGGAAAAGGTTTTCCTAAAGATGCATTTTTATCTAAAGCATAAATTATTTTATCAAAAACACCATAAAATAAGGTATACAAAAAGTAAAGAATATTTACATTTTTTTGCTTTTCACCAGGTAATGCAATGGGTAATGAATTTTCAAAAACTCTACTTGTCGTATCTCCAGAAAATCGATTTCTAAGAATAACGTAGTAATAGTTGTATAAAGTACCTTGTAATTGAATACCGAAAAAAGCCAACAACATCCAATAAAAATTGATTTCTGTTAGTTGCCAAATGGTTATAAAAATAATAAAGTTTAAAATAATATCAGAAACTGAGTCTAAAAATCGGCCAGTATAAGAAGGTGTTTCTTTAATTCTAGCAAGTTCGCCATCTGCAGCGTCTAAAATAGATTTAAAAATTAAAAAAAATGCAGCCATCCAATAATGTCCCTGAGTAATACAGTAAACACCTATTAAACCAGAAATTACAAATGCAATGGTTACGTCTACAGGTGTAAAAGAAGTTGTTTTTAGTGAGTTTGCAATAACTTTTGCAACTGGTCTGCCATAATCTGACAAATCTATAAATTGATGTTTCTTAGGTAATTTAGACATAAAAATGCTTTTTTATTCGAGCATTTTTATCACTTTAAAAAAGATCTAAAACAGCACATTTAATAATTGCCAAAAATAAGAAAAAAGTGCTGCTTTTGAACAACACTTTTTTCAAAATTTTTATATTCCTTTAAATTGTAAAATTTAAACCTACAACAATATTTCTTCCTTGATTAAATATGCCATCATTTTTTAATCTTGATAAATGATGGATATATGTTTTATTTAATAAATTATTTACTGAAATAGAGGTAGAAACCTTGATGTTTTTAAAGTTAATATCACCACCAAAACCTACATTTAATAAATTATAACCTTCTGTAGTTGTTTCAAATGTGCTAATATTATTTTGTGCAAAAGTACTTTGTAATGTTACAGAGCTATATCCTTGTTGCAACCATTTTCCAATAGAAAATTCTGTTCTAAAAGTATTTCTCCATGTATTTGCAGGAATTAAGGGCAAATAATTTCCATTACTTTGTTTACCAATAACAGTTTCAAATACACTTTCTAAATGCAACCAATCTTGTGGATGTGGATGTAAATGAAAACCAAATTCGCCACCATATAATTTTGCATTTTCTTGAATGTAGGTAAAAACTTGTTCACCATCTTCAATTTCATTAGTTGGTGTAATAAAAATATAGTCGTTTAAATGATTGTAAAAACCATTTGCAAATAATTCAAAATGTTCTGTTTTATATTCTACAGATACATCTATTTGCGTGTTTTTTTCATTTCTTAAATTAGCATTTCCTTTTTCGAATCTATTGGTTCCATGATGAACACCATTAGAGCCTAATTCTGCTAAATTTGGTGCTCTAAAACCAGTAGCAACATTTAATCTTGCTGTAATTGCATCAGTAAAAGAAGATTTTAAACCTAAAGAAGTAGTAAAACTGTTAAAAGTTTTGTCAATAGCCTCAAAAACATGTGTTTCAGTATCGTGCACAACTTCCATTCTATCTGTTGAAATTTGTCTATTATCAAAACGAATACCAGCTTGTAAAGTGTTTTTATTCCATGTGTAATTTGCTGTAGTAAAAATACCAAAGTCTTTTACATTTGCATCTGGTATTAGAATTTCTTCACCGAAATTAGTATTTGTTTGTTGTAAGCCTTGTATACCAGAAAGTATTTCTAAATTACCAATTTTAGGAAAATGATATTTTGCATTGTAAGAAAACGTTTTTAACTTCATTCTTAAAGCAGCTTTTTCATGTTCTAAGTGTTCTTCTTCAGTTTCATTTTCGTTATGGTCTTCATGTTCTTCAAACTCTTGTCTATCATTAAAAGTATATCCTAAATCGATGTCTAACTTCGATTTTCCAAAGAAAAAATGATTGTGAGAACTCAAGATATGATTATCGATAAATTGATAAGGCTCTAACAATTCTTTACTTTTAGATTGCAAAGCAATACCTTCTGTTAAGCCCAATTTAGAACGATTAAAATTATATCGAAGTTCAGTTGTAAATTTGTTTTTAGAGTAAGCTATACCTGATTTAAAATCTTTTTCATTAAAGCGTGTATTAGTAACACTTTCATCTGAAGGTATTTTATAATCGGAATGATTTGCATAGGTACCTCTTGCTAAAAACTTCCAATTTTCTTTAGATAGTTTAGCTCCTACTGATGTGTTTGTACCTATTGTATTGCTAAAAAAACGTTGATTTATATTAAATTCCGAACTATTTTCTAAGGCAAATTTTTCTGGATTTAAATATAAAACTCCACCTAATGCATCAGAACCATAAAGCAGAGAAGCAGGTCCTTTTATCACTTCTACAGAGCTAATGCCAGCATCATTAATACCCAAACCATGTTCTCCACCAAATTGCTGGTTTTCTAAACGAATCCCTTGTGTATATACTAAAACCCTATTTCCACTTAAACCTCTTATAACTGGTTTTCCAATAGAAGTTCCTGTAGATATTTGTGAAACTCCAGCGATGTTTGTAATACCCTCAGATAATGTGGTGTTACCAAGTTTTCGAATAGAAACAGCATCTAAACGTTCTACTTTCATTACATTTTCTGACTGTAATTTATTAAATGGGGTGGATACTATAATTTCGTCTATTTGAAAAAAACTTTCTTCTAATTGAATATTTATTATTTTATTTTCCGAATTTATTTCTAGGTTTTTTGTAATTGTTTTATAGCCTAGATAGGTATAGGTAATTTTAATTTTTCCATTCGGAATATTTTTAAAAACATAGGTTCCGTTTGCTGTTGTAACAGTTCCTTTATGAATTTCTTCTATATAAATTTGTACCTTTTCTAAAGGGTTGTTTTGATTGTCTGTAACTTTTCCTGAAATGCTATTTTGTGCATTTGTGGTATATATTGCTATAATAAATAGCAGTTTTATAATTGATTTCATGTAATTATTTTACTGTTGATTGCATATAGATATATAAATCTATATGTGTTAAAAAAATGATTAGAATTATTTTTCTAAACTTATGTTAGAAAACTATTTTTTAAACAGTAAAAAAAGGTGGGCCTCTTGGAGGTTGTTTTAATTGATAAACATCTAATGATTTTTGAGGTTTATCAACAAAAGAAGTTTTATAAAAATGTTGTGGTATTACATCATAGCTTGAACCAATTTCTTGAGAAAAAACAGTTAATTGCTTATGAAATTCATCACAATTTATATCTTTTTTATGTATGTGTTGTTCACCAAAAGAAGTACAAACAGTATGTTCATGATTTTCTAAATCATGTAAAATTTCTATTGATGCTGGTAGCATCAACAGTAAAAGAAAAAAAATACTTATTAGTTTTTTATACAAAACTTTACTTTTTTCTGATTCTTAAATTCAGCATTTCTACACCTAAAGAAAATGCGATTGCAAAATACAAATATCCTTTAGGAATAGCTCCTACAGTTTTGTTAAAAATTTCTGTATGCGATAAATGAGCACCTTCTGTAATTAGCATAAACCCAATTAATATTAAAAAAGACAATGCCAACATTTGTATGGTAGGATTTCTGTTTACAAAACTACTAATTGAGTTTGCAAAAATCATCATAATTAAAATAGAAACAATTACTGCAATTATCATAATTGTAAGGGCACCATCAATTCCATTTGTCATACCCACCGCTGTTAAAATACTATCAAAAGAAAAAACGATATCTATTAATATTATTTGAATAATAATATTGGTAAAAGATATTTTTTTAGGTTCATTTAAAACTTCATCTTCATTTGTGCCTTCCATTTTCTCTCTAATCTCTTTGGTACTTTTATACAAAAGAAAAAGACCACCAAGAAATAATATTACAGATTGCCCCGTAAAACCAGCTTTAAACCAACCAGTATCTATTTCTAAAAAAGGTTCTTTTAAAGCAATTAAATAAGATACGCCAAAAAGCAACATTATTCTAGTAATCATAGCCAAAGCTAGTCCTAAAATAGTGGCTTTTTTAACTTGTTTTTCGGGTAATTTATTTGCAGCAATAGAAATAAAAATAATATTATCTATCCCTAATATTATCTCTAGAAAAGTTAGGGTTAACAAAGCAACCCAGGTATCTGCATGTGCAAAAATTTCCATATTATTTTACTTTGTAAATTGTGCCATCCGTCGCAAATTTGCTAAAGCCAATTTTAGCAGAAAAATCGTAAGAGGAATCTTTTACCTTTGTTATTTGTACATAAATAGCATCTTTATCTAATTGTTTTTTTGGAGATTTCATTTTAAGGCTATAAAAGAAATTATTTTTCCATTTTATATATAAAGTATCGATGTGTTTTACTCTTTTTTCTGAATTTACACTGTCATTAGAAATACTTATAATTTTTTCGTATTCTTCTATTTGTAAACTATCAATTCTGGTGATGATCGTTTTGCTGTAACCATCTCCAGCTGGTATTTCAAAAACACCCTCTTTAAATCTATTGCCATCTGGTTTTTCTGACGAACAAGAAATAAATAAAAAAAATGCGGTTAGAAGTAGAATGCATGAAGTCTGAATATTGTTTAAAAACTTCTCAAATTTAGCTTCACTTTTAAAGCTTTTAAAAATATTTTTAATGATTACCATTTTATTATTTTTTAAATTACTTCCAACTAAAACTATATTCCTGTATAATTAGCAGGTGTAATTGCTTTTAATTCTTTTTTAATTTCTGATGAAACCCCTAAAGTATCAATAAAATTACCTATCAATTTTTGATTGATTTTTTCATTCGTTCTGGTTAAACCTTTTAAAGCCTCATAAGGGTTTGGGTAAGCTTCTCTTCTTAAAATAGTTTGAATAGCCTCTGCTACAACCGCCCAATTATTTTCTAAGTCTTGCTCAAACTTTTCTTTATTTAACAATAATTTATTCAATCCTTTTAGGGTAGAGGTAAAGCCGATAATTGTATGTCCAAAAGGCACTCCAACATTCCTTAAAACAGTACTATCTGTTAAATCTCTTTGCAATCTAGAAATTGGTAATTTGGCAGAAAGATGCTCAAAAACTGCATTGGCAATTCCTAAATTTCCCTCAGAATTTTCAAAATCTATTGGGTTTACTTTGTGTGGCATAGCAGAAGAACCCACTTCGCCTTTTTTAATTTTTTGTTTAAAATAATCCATAGAAACATAGGTCCAAAAATCTCTATCTAAATCTACAATTATGGTATTTATGCGTTTTAAACAATCAAACAAAGCAGCCATATGATCGTAATGCTCTATTTGGGTCGTAGGAAAAGAGTGTTGCAAACCTAATTGTTCTTGTACAAAATTACTACCAAATTCTTTCCAATCAATTGTTGGATAAGCTACTTTATGTGCGTTGTAATTACCAGTTGCACCACCAAATTTTGCAGCACTTGGTATATCATTTAATAAATTGAATTGTTCTTTTAAACGAACTACAAAAACATCAATTTCTTTACCCAACCTTGTTGGAGATGCTGGCTGACCATGAGTTCTCGCTAGCATAGAAATATCTTTCCATTCAATTACTAATTCTTGTAATTTTTCTAAAACTTCAAAATAGTGTGGCACATATACATCATTCATCGCTTCTTTTATAGAAAGCGGAATTGCAGTATTGTTAATGTCTTGTGAAGTTAAACCAAAATGAATAAACTCTTTATATTGTTGTAACTCTAAATTGTCAAATTTTTCTTTTATAAAATACTCAACAGCCTTTACATCATGATTGGTTATTTTCTCTATATCTTTAATCTTTTGAGCATCTTCAGTGGTGAAATCTATATAAATTTTACGTAAAGCATCAAAAAGAGAAGTATTAAAACCTGTTAATTGTGGCAAAGGTATTTCGCACAAAGCAATAAAATATTCTATTTCTACTCGAACACGATATTTTATTAAAGCTTCTTCCGAAAAATAATTGGCTAATTTTTCAATTTTTCCTCTATAACGTCCATCAATTGGAGATACGGCATTTAGTTTTGTTAAGTTCATTTTTGTTGTCTTGTAAGCAACAAAAATAAGCATTAAAACACATTTATTAATGTGATTTTAGATGTTTTTCAATCAAATTTATAACATGTTTTCCTCGTGCTTTTGTACCCTTACTTTCGTGTATTATTTTGGTTTCTATAAGATGTTTTAATTCTGGGTGAACCCAATCTTTTTCTAAGCCAAATAGGTATAAAGTATTCATAGTATAAGCTCTAACTGCAATTTTTTGAGGCGTTATTAACCAATCAAAACCGGTTTCTACAATAGCATCTATATGTTGTTTGGTAAGTTTTTCTTTTGTTCTGTTGGGTGTTTTTGCATAATATGCTGTTGCCAAGTGTTCACATATTTTTGCACAAGGTCTAATTGCACTGTCAAATTTTAAGGCACTTATTTTACTGGTAAATTCATCTAAGTAAGGTAAAATATATTCTAAATTGTGGTGTGTGCAAATCCATTCTAATACCCAAGATGCTTTTATAGACACTTTTTCATCTATCCAAAACGTTATAGTTACCAATTCCTCTAATAAAAAAGATTGCGCTAACACAATATTAGCAACTCTTTGTCTGTTTTCCTTTTTAGCGGTTTCTAAGTTGTTTAGTTGTTCTAAAAGGTATAATTGATTTGTTTTTGGCATTATTAGTTTAAAAATGACTCTTTGGATTTTAATTCAAAGTGTCTAATTAGTTTGTTTTTCCTCTGAAAACAGGAATCTAAGTAAAGATTAAAAATAATCTTTATTGTATATTTGTATTAAAATTCTATAGAAATGATAAATATAAAAAGACTCCTTTTTATTTTTGCTTTTTTTACTTTTTATTTTTCAGTAAATGATTGTAATGCTCAGAAAATCAATCAATTTGATGAAAATAAAAAAAGAACAGGTGTTTGGAAAAAATATTATCCAAATAAAAGAATACGTTATACGGGGCAGTTCAAAAACGGTAAAGAAGTAGGTGTTTTTAAATTTTATGATATTACAACCTCAGAAAAACCAGTAATTATAAAAACTTTTTTCGAAGATTCAGATTCTCTATTTGTACAATTTTATACGCTAAAAGGACAAATAAAAACAGAGGGAATTATGAATGGTAGAGATAGAGTTGGTAATTGGAAATATTTTTATCCAGATGGCACTTTAATGTCTGAAGAGAATTACAATAAAAATGGACAGTTACATGGAGAGCAACTAGTATATTATCCTGATGGACAAGTAACTGAATTTGCCGTTTATAAAAACGGTAAATTAGATGGTGTTTCTAGTAAATACTCTAGTAAAGGAGTCCTTATAGAAGAAATTACCTATAAAAATGGCAAACCAAATGGATTGGCAAAATATTTTGAATTGAATGGCAATTTAAAAGAAACAGGCATTTATAAAGATGGAAAAAGAGTAGGTAAGTGGGAGTTTTATTTGGATGGAGAAATAGCTTCAGAAAAAGATAAAAAGAAGAAAAGTACGTTTACTAGAAAAAAAGAGAATTAGATTGAAGCTGGAAGTTTAAAGATTTAAGCTGGAAGTTGGAAGTCTGAAAAGATTGATTAAAATTTTAACCATCAACCACAAACCACAAGCCATCAACCAAAAACCATCCTACCTTTAAAAATCATTTGTAATGTTGTATCTTTGCAGCTTCAAAAATAGAAAATGAAACGAGTAGTTGTAGGTCTTTCTGGTGGTGTAGATTCTAGCGTTACAGCGCATTTATTAAAAGAACAAGGTTTTGAGGTTATTGGGCTTTTTATGAAAAATTGGCACGACGATTCTGTAACCATTTCTAACGAATGTCCTTGGTTAGAAGATAGTAATGATGCTATGATTGTTGCCGAAAAATTAGGCATTCCTTTTCAAGTAGTAGATTTAAGCGAGCAGTATAAAGAGCGTATTGTAGACTATATGTTTGCAGAATATGAAAAAGGAAGAACACCAAATCCAGATATTTTATGCAATAGAGAAATTAAGTTTGATGTTTTTATGGACATCGCCTTAAAATTAGGAGCAGATTATGTGGCAACTGGTCATTATTGTAGAAAAGGTGAAGAAATTATCAACGGAAAACCAGTTTATAAATTATTAGCAGGCAAAGATAACAACAAAGATCAATCTTATTTTTTATGTCAATTATCACAAGAACAATTGGCAAAAGCTTTATTTCCTATTGGCGAACTTACCAAGCCAGAAGTTAGAGAAATTGCCAAAAAAGCCGATTTAATTACTGCAGAAAAGAAAGACTCTCAAGGTTTATGCTTTATAGGAAAAGTGCGATTACCTGAGTTTTTACAACAAAAACTACAACCAAAAGATGGTGAAATTGTTACTATTCCTTCAGATTTTTCTCAGTACACAAAATCAATACCAAAATTTGAAAATAAAGAAGCTGAATTAAATTATTTTGCTACAAAATATAGTTATCAAAAAGAAGATGGTAAAGTTGTAGGTAAACACAATGGTGCTCATTATTTTACGAAAGGTCAACGAAAAGGCTTAAATGTTGGGGGTACAAAAGAAGCTTTGTATGTGATTGAAACAGATGTAAATAGTAATATAATTTTTACTGGAGAAGGTAAAAATCACGCTGGATTATATAGAGATGTTTTATTTGTTGCTAACGAAGAAATCCATTGGATTCGTGAAGATTTAACGCTACAAGTTGGAGAAACTTTAAGTGTGGAAGCAAGAATACGTTACAGACAAGCTTTAGAAAAAGCAACCTTATATAAAGTAGCAACTGGTTTGTATGTTGAATTTGAAAATAAACAATCTGCCATACAAGAAGGGCAGTTTGTGGCTTGGTACAAAAATGAAGAACTGTTAGGATCTGGAGTAATTTCTTAAAAACTTTTTTTAGCTTAATTAAAGTAGTATTTTTATAATTCATTTATAGAACTATGAAAAACTTTCTACTTTTTTTTACTTTTATATATACCACCACATTTTTTGCACAGCAAGAAGATGCTTGGTTGTTTTTTAAAGACAAACCTAATGCAGCTCCCTTTATCGCGAGTCCTTTAACAATGCTTTCTCAAAAAGCTATTGATAGAAGAGTAATGCAAAATGTATCTATTGATGAAACAGATGTTCCTATTCATCAAACTTATAGAGACGCAATAAAAAATACTTCTGGAATTACTATTTTAGGAAAATCAAAATGGTTGAATGCATTACATATTCAAGGTTCAGAGACTGATATTAAAAACCTTAAATCAACGTTTACTTTTGTAGATAAAATTGAATTTGCAAATAAAAATTTAAATGCAAACAACAAAAGTGCTTCAAAAAAAATAGTAGCCAATCATCTTAATAAATTCGAGAACACTCAGACAGATTTTACTTACGGAAGTACAGAAAATCAAATAAAAATGTTAAAAGGAGATTTTTTACATCAACAAGGTTTAACAGGAAAAAATCAAACTATAGCTGTCATTGACGCTGGTTTTCCAAATGTAAATACCTTACCAGCATTTAAAAGATTAAGAGACAATAATCAAATTTTAGGAGGATATAATTTTGCAGATAGAAATACTAATTTTTATACAAGACACAATCACGGAACCAATGTTTTGTCTACAATTGGAGGCTATTTAGAAAATCAATTTGTGGGTGCTGCACCAGATGCAAAGTTTTATTTATTTATTTCTGAAATTGCAGAAACAGAAACCGTTTTAGAAGAAACTTTGTGGGTAGAAGCAGTAGAAAGAGCAGACAGTTTAGGCGTAGATGTGATTAATACGTCTTTAGGTTATTCTACGTTTGACAATCCAAAACATAGTTATACTTATGCAGATATGGATGGCAAAACTACTTTTATATCTAGAGGAGCAGAAATTGCTGCTAATAAAGGTATCTTAGTTGTCAATTCTGCTGGTAATGAAGGTGGGAACTCTTGGAATTATATTACTGCGCCTGCAGATGCACTTTCTGTAATAACCGTTGGTGCAGTAGATGCAAACGGAAATATTGCCAATTTTAGTTCTTTCGGGCCAACTTCTGATGGCAGAATTAAACCTGAAATTTTAGCACAAGGAGTAAATGCAGCGATTATAAATCATGGTAATGGAACCATTGTAGGTGCTAATGGTACCTCTTTTTCATCTCCAATTATGGCAGGGTTAATTGCTTGTTTAAATGATAATGAAGGGTTTCTTTTAAAATCATCCAAACAACAAAGTAAAAACTTTAATACTTATTTAAAGGAAGCAGTGTACGAATCTGCAGATAGATTTAGCAATCCAACAGCACAACATGGTTATGGTATTCCTAATTTTGAAATGGCTTTAAATAATTATATAGGTTCTACAGGTTCTGTAGAAAATCATTTTTTTGAGAATTTAAAAATTGCTCCAAACCCAGTTCTAAATACTTTTAAAATTGAAGGGTTTAAAGGAAGTTTACAAGATTACGATTTTCAAATATTTAATGTTTTAGGAAAAATGGTGTATCAACAACAAAAATTAACCAATAATACTTTAGATATATCAACCTTAGAAAAAGGTTTGTACTTGCTTAAAATATCGAATAATAATTTCCAGAAAACTATAAAAATTATAAAAAAGTAATGCAAAATAAAATTACCAACTTATTCAATATACAATATCCAGTTATTCAAGGTGGCATGATTTGGGTTTCTGGCTATAAATTGGCTTCTGCAGTTTCCAATGCAGGTGGTTTGGGGTTAATTGGTGCAGGTTCTATGTATCCAGATGTTTTAAGAGAACACATACAAAAATGTAAAAAGGCCACCAATAAACCTTTTGGAGTAAATGTGCCCATGCTATATCCTGAAATAGAAAAAATTATGGATATTATTGTAGAAGAAGGTGTTAAAATCGTTTTTACTTCTGCAGGAAACCCTAAAACTTGGACATCCTTTTTAAAGGAAAAGGGAATTATAGTGGTGCATGTGGTTAGCTCTGTAAAATTTGCATTAAAAGCAGAAAGCGCAGGTGTTGATGCTGTTGTTTGCGAAGGTTTTGAAGCTGGTGGACATAATGGAAGAGAAGAAACCACCACTTTTACTTTAATACCAATGGTGAAAGAACAACTTAAAATACCAGTGATTGCTGCAGGTGGTGTGGGTTCTGGTAGAGGCATGCTAGCAGCTATGGTTTTAGGTGCAGATGGTGTGCAAATAGGAAGTAGGTTTGCAGCAACTGAAGAATCTTCTGCTCATAAAAACTTTAAAGACACTATTGTTAATGTAAAAGATGGTGGCACACATTTAACTTTAAAAGAATTGGCGCCAGTACGTTTGGTAAAAAATAAATTTTATAATGATGTACAAGAATTGTATCAACAAAAACCAACTTTAGAAGATTTAAAAAAATTATTAGGTAGAGCACGTGCAAAAAAAGGAATGTTTGAAGGAGATTTAGATAATGGAGAGCTAGAAATAGGTCAAATTGCAGGATTAATTCATCAAATAAAGCCCGTAAAAGAGGTTTTTAAAGAAATTATTGAAGAATTTAATGATGTTAAAGCCTTTATTCATAGGCTTTAAGAGATTTAATTAAAAGAAAATCAATAATTTACATTACTTTAACATAATTGGTATTATCTTTGCGTTATAATAAACGTTGTTAGTAATTAAACTAATAACACAATAATTTTTTATAATGAATAAAGGTACCGTAAAATTTTTCAATGAATCTAAAGGATTCGGATTCATCACTGAAGAAGGAACAAACAAAGAACATTTTGTACATGTGTCAGGATTAGTAGACGAAATTCGTGAAAACGATGAAGTTGAATTTGACTTACAAGATGGAAGAAAAGGATTAAACGCAGTAAACGTAAGAGTTATATAACAATATATATTACTAGTTAATTTTTTATCTAAAAGCCTATCAATAATTGATAGGCTTTTTTTATTTTCGTTTTTTTAAAAATAACTATGATTGACGGAAGACAAAGAAAAAACATTAAAATAGGGTTGTTTGTAGAGATTGTACAAAAACCACATCAAAAATCTGGGGAATTAACAAGTGGTAAGATCGCCAAAATACTTACAAAGTCTCCAAATCATCCTCATGGAATAAAAGTACAATTAGAATCTGGTATTGTGGGTAGAGTAAAAAATATTTTAGAATAATTATTTTTCTAAAGGTACTTTGATATGGTATAATTTTCTACTTTTATTATTCAGTTTATTCTCTCTTAACCAAGGGTTTAATATCTTTAGCTCTTTATAATTCATGCCAAAACCTTTAGCAAAAACAGCTAAATTACGAATTACAGTATCAACTTCAACTGTTCTAGTTGGTTCTAAACTGTATAAATCTGTTTTTTCGAATACAAAACCGTATTTTTTTGGGTTCGAAATAATTTCTTTCAGCGCTAAAATTCTAAAAACATATCTTTCTGTTTCGTCTGGTAAAAGTGCTTCATAATAAGAATTTACTTGCTGAGTTTCTAATCTTTTAGAAACGCCATAATTACCTGCGTTGTAAGCAGCTGCAGCAAGTGTCCAGGTTCCTAAACGTTCTTTAGACTTTTTTAAATATTCAGCAGCAACTTTAGTAGATTTTTCAATATCATATCTTTCATCTACGTTTCTATTTATTTCTAAACCATATTCTCTACCAGTAGCTTTCATAAAATGCCACATACCTGCTGCACCTGCAGAAGAAGTTTCGTCTATAAAACCACTTTCTGCTAAGGCTAAAAATTTAAAATCGTCTGGTAAATTGTATTTTTTTAAAAGTGGTTCTAATATAGGAAAATACTTGTTAGCTCTTTTTATTAGTAATAAGCCATTAGATTGCCAATAAGTATTTACTAACAATTCTCTTTCCATTCTTTCTCTTACATCTGGTATTTCTACAGGAACTCTCTCACCTGCCAAATTTAAGTTATCTGGTAGTTTTAAAGATTTAATTTTATAGGTCTTGTGAGTTTGTATTTCTGGTTCTTTAGATATATGGCTATCTTCTACTAATTGATTTTTGTTAATAGCATTATAAAACAGAATCGTTACAATAACAATACTTAAAAAAGAGAATATACGTTTAGATGTTTTCATATTTTTTTACAATTATTTAGCATAAAAATAAGAAAACATGGTTGTTTTAACAAGTTAAAACGTCATCAATAATTTTAGATATTTTTTTAGCTTTTGTTAAAATCATGGTATGGTTACCGCCTTTAATTGCTATTGGGTTTTTAATGTTTTCTATAGGAAAAACAGTGTCTTTAGTACCATGTATATGCACAATATCTTTTAAATTACTTTTTTGTTCCCATTTTATAACATTATAAATAGACCACTTTAAATACTTTTTACCTCTTACATATAGATATTTATTATACAAAGCAGCTTTCTTTTTAAGTGATTTTCCTAAAAAGTAACGCGCATATTCCTCAAAATTTTCTACAACTACAGTTGGAAAAAACTTATAGATTTTTGTAAACCTTGCAAATTTGAATTTTTTAGGAAGTTCATCCTCATGCTTAACACTAGAAATAATAATAATTTTTTTAGGATTCACAAATTTTGCCAATTCTTGTACCATAATTCCACCAAAAGAAACGCCCACCAAAACAGGATTTTTCTCTTTTATTTCATCACACAATCTGCAAGCATAATTATCTATATCTTCATCTACAGATAAAGGTTTTATCCATTTTAAATAATGTAAACTATATTTTTCCGTATCTAATTCTAATTTTTCAAAAATATTTGGACCAGCAGCTAAACCAGGTACAAAGTAAATAGGGGTTTTCTTCATATTATTTTTTTAAATTTATTTTCTAATCATCAAATAAGATGCCAATATTAAATTTTTAAAATTGCTTTTTTATTTTTTTCAAATTGTAATCTTACCAAACCATCATCGTCTATTTCTGTAAGTTTTATTTGATGTAATGTGTTAACCAAATCTGGATTCCAAGGTGTTTTTACTTTTACATAATTTTCTGTAAATCCATGTATATATCCTTCTTTGTTTTCACTTTCAAAAAGTACTGTTAACGTATTTCCTAGTTGAGATTCGTAAAAAGCGCGTCTCTTTTTAGCAGATAAGCCACGCAACATTTTACTACGTTTTGCACGCACTTTTTTAGGAACAACACCTTCCATTTTAATGGCCTCTGTATTTGGTCTTTCAGAATAGGTAAAAACGTGCAAATAAGAAATATCTAACTCATTTAAATAATTGTAGGTTTCTAAAAATAATTCTTCTGTTTCTCCAGGAAAACCAACAATAACATCTACACCAATGCAAGCGTTAGGCATTACTTGTTTAATTCTAGTAACTCTATTTGTGTAGGTATCAGATAAATATCTACGTTTCATTTTCTTTAACAATTCATCACTACCAGATTGCAAAGGAATATGAAAATGAGGTACAAAAGAATTAGAAGAAGCGACAAAATCAATAGTTTCGTCTTTTAGTAAATTGGGTTCAATAGAGGAAATTCGTAAACGATGAATGCCGTCAACTCTATCTAATTCTTTTACCAGCTCTAAAAAAGTGTGTTCGTGTTTTTTATTACCAAACTCACCTTTTCCATAATCACCAATATTAACCCCTGTTAAAACAATTTCTTTTATACCTTTTGATGATATTTCTTTGGCATTATCTAAAACATTTTGCAAAGTATCGCTTCTAGAAATACCTCTCGCTAAAGGAATTGTACAATAGGTACATTTATAATCACAGCCATCTTGTACCTTTAAAAAAGCACGAGTTCTATCTCCAATAGAGTAGGAGCCTACATAAAAATCTGCATCAGAAATTTCACAAGAATGTACTTCTCCAACATTATTTTTAGTTAAATCGTTAATATAGCTAGTAACATTAAATTTTTCTGTAGCACCTAAAACCAAATCTACTCCATCTACATTTGCTAGTTCTGCTGGTTTTAATTGGGCGTAACAACCCACAGCAATTAAAAAAGCATCTTCATTATTTTTAAGAGCGTTTTTTACAATACTTTTAAAGCGCTTATCTGCATTGTCTGTAACAGAACAAGTATTTATTACATAAATATCTGCCTTTTCATTAAAATCGACTCTATCAAAACCTTCACTTTCAAAATTTCGGGCAATAGTAGACGTTTCAGAAAAATTTAATTTGCAACCTAAAGTGTAAAAAGCAACTTTTTTATTCGCATTCATTTTGTTACATTTAAGACTTGCAAAAATACGATATTATTCATGATTTTTGAAACAGAAAGATTACTAATTAGAAAACTGAAATTTATAGATTTAGATGGTTTTCATAAATTAGAGAGTAATCCAAATGTGCTTAAGTTTTCTGATGGAGAAGTAAAGTCATATCATCAAAATAAAAAAGAATTGAAAGATTTAATATCTAAATATGCTAATGCTTCTAATGATTTTTGCCATAGAAAGAAAATCTGACAAACAAATTTTAGGCACATTAGCTTTGGTAAAAGATGGTAAAGATGATGAAATTGGTTATCGCTTTTTAGAAAAATATTGGGGACAAGGTTATGGATTTGAAGTTTGTGAGGCTGTAATTAAATATTGTAAAAAATTAGGAATTCGTAAAATAGTCGCTTTTGTGGCTGATGAGAATAAAGCTTCCTCTAAAATTTTAGAAAAATTGAATTTTAAGGCTGCACATAAAACTATTATTAAAGACATTAAGTTGCCAGAAACAAAATATGAATTAGAATTATGATTGTAGATCATTTAAAACCTCCTTATTATGCTGTAATTTTTACCACAGTGATGTCAGATGATACAGGAGGATATATAGAAACTGCAGAAAAGATGGAAGTATTAGCTAAAAAACAAAAAGGCTATTTGGGTATTGAATCTGCTAGAAAAGAGGTTGGTATTACAGTTTCATATTGGCAAAATTTAGATGACATTGCTGTTTGGAAAAACAATATAGAGCATGCAGAAGCTAGAATTTTAGGAAGAAAAAAGTGGTATAAAAAATACCAATTACGTATTTGTAAAGTAGAGCGTGAGTATGGTTTTGATAATTTAACAAGCAACTAATTTATGGATAGTATTATAAAAACAGATGTTTGTATTATTGGAGCTGGTCCTTCTGGGGCAGCAACTTCTATGCAGTTAGCAAAGTCTAAAATTACGCATTGTATTATTGATAAGGCTGTATTTCCTAGAGACAAAACCTGTGGAGATGGTTTGATATTATACGCTTATAAAGCGATGAAATTATTAGATGAATCTCTTTTTACCGACTTTTTAAAAAGCCCAAAGTTTTTACATTCTAAAACCATCAACTTACATATAAATAATAATTTAAAAGTAAGTTTTAAAGAAACAGAAGATAGAGAAATGGTAATTTCTTATGCAAAACGCATCGATTTTGATAATTTTTTGGTGGAACGTATTTCGAATACATATGCTCAAAAGTTTTTTGGAAATAGAGCTGTGAGTTTGCAAGAGCAAGAAAATGGAATTCTTATAAAACTAAAGGATGGTACTAAAATTTTAGCAAAAATGATTGTTGGTGCAGATGGTGCTCAATCTATAGTTTCCAAAAAATTAGCAAAAAATAAAATTGAAAACACCTTAAAATCTACTTTTATTAGTGCTTATTTTTCTGGTGTAGAAAATATGGTAGCCAATTACGAGGCAGAAGTTAGAATTATTTATAAAAAAGTACCCTTATTTTTTTATGTTTTTCCACTTGCAGATGGGCAAGTAAATGTAAGTCTTGGTGGACGAACAGATCAAATAACAAAATTAAACATCAATTTAATAGATGAAATTGAGCATATCTTAAAAACACATCCATTTGCAAAAAATATGTTTAAAAATGCTAAAATGGAAAGTAAATGGAGGGGTTGGCTGATTCCTTTTCAATTTGATAAACAAAAAATTATAGGAAATAGATTTTTATTAGTAGGTGATGCTGCAGGTTTGGCAAATGCCTTTTACAAAGAGGGTGTAGGTACAGGTATGATGTCTGGTATTTTAGCAGCAAATACTATTGAAAAATGTATTATTGCAAACGATTTTTCTCAGAAAAAATTAACTGAATACAAAAAAAACATCCAAAAAGAATTTAAAAAACTTTTAAGATTTAGTCATTATGCATTAAGGTTTGCTAGATTTAAAAGTCTTTTTTCAAACATGGTAACTGTATTTAAAAAAACAATAGAACGTAAATCTTTTAAATTGATAAAAAACAGAAGTTATTAAATACTTACCAGTTAATTTTACTTTGAATGGCAAAATGGTCTGAATATTTTTCTGAAAAAGTTGAAAACTTATTTACAATTGCATCATTATCAGTTAAAATAAAATCGATTCGCATAGGAAACCAATAATTAAATGTTTTACCAAATCCTTTACCAGCTTCTATAAAAGCATCTTTTTTATTTTTAGAAATTTTATCATACATCCAAGAATAACTAGTATTATTAAAATCTCCACAAATTATTTTTTTTCCTTTCCAGCTTTGTTCGTGCTTTAAAAACAGCTCTGTTTGTAAGGCTTGTTTTTTAAATGCATTTGAAACTCGTTTTAATAATTTTTCAGAATCAGATTCCCCAAAATTATCCTCATTGGGTTTTATTCTTAAAGATTCAAAATGTGCGTTATAAATTCTAATAGTATCTTTTTGTTTTAAAATATCGGCAAAAATGATATTGTTTCCATCGCTTTTTAAATTTAATGTACCCGAATTTATAATTTTGTATTTCGAATAAATAGCCAAACCATATTTTCCTCTTTTTGTTTTTATATATTGATAAGGAAATTCAATATCTATTTTAGATGATTTGTAATACTCTTGTACGGCTAAAATATCTGGATTTTTCTCTTTTAAAAAAGCAAAACCATTTACGGTGCTATCCTCTTTTTTGGTAAATAAATCAAAAGTTTTTACATTATAACTCATCAACTTTAAATCTGAATTTAAAGAAGAGTTTTTACCAGATAATTTATAAAAAGGAGTCATAATCATCCAACCTAAAATTAAGATGAGAAAAGATAAAAGAAACTGTTTTTTTAATTTTAGCAACCAATAGATTACAAAAAATATATTTACAATTAATAGTACAGGTACAAAAAGACTTATTACAGCAAAATCCGGAAAACTTTTAGGTGATATATGAGGTAACAAAAAAGATAGCAGCAGTAATACAGCTAGTAAACTGTTTATTAGGTAAAGTATTTTATCTAAAAAAGCTAACTTTTTCATTTAATTTTTGCCTTGCTTAAATAAAAACTCTTTTTCCGCTTTTGTTAAGGTGTCATAACCAGATTTGCTAATTTTATCTAAAATAGCATCTATTTGTTGTTGGCTGGGTGCTTTGGTTTTTTTTGCTGTTTTTTTAGTTTTCGATTTATAAACAGTTTGTAAAGGTTTTTCTTTTCTTTTAAACAAAGAAAAAAAGCTGCCCAAAATATCTATTTTTTTGTTACTAGCCTGATTAACATATAAAAAACCAAATAGAGCACCTCCTAAATGCGAAAAGCTTCCACCCGCATTGGGGCCAATTAAACCAATAAAATCGAATGCCAACCAAATTGCAGCCAAATGCCAAACTTTTACAAAACCAATAAACCGAATACTTATTTGGTAATTGGGCATATAGGTGGCTAAACCGATAAATATAGCAGAAACACCTGCAGAAGCACCGACTAAACGTGACGAACTACCTTCGAATAATGGAAAATAGTTCTGACTTAAAAGATAAAAGATACCGCCAAAAACAGTTCCTAAAATATAAAAGTTTAAGGCTTGTTTTTGTGTAAAATACTGAATGAACAAATTACCAATAAAATACAAACCAATCATATTGAATAATAAATGGATAAAGCCTGAATGTAAGAAACCGTAAGAGACAATGGTCCAAGGTTTTGTAAGTAGATTGTTAAAATTATCGTCTAAAGAAAACCACTCTATAATAAAGCTTGTTTGCCCTCTATACAAACCTTGTAAAACTGTAATTAATAATGTTAGCGCAAAAATACCAATATTAATATAGATTAGTTTCTCTATAATGCTACCCGTTTTAAACTTGTATTTTATGTTTTCTATAAAGCTCATTAATATCTCTTAAATTGATTTTTTTTCCAATAATAAGCAATGATAAAGCCAATTAAAGCCCCACCAACGTGTGCAAAGTGTGCAATATTTCCTACAGAGTATTTTGTCATTCCAAAAAATAAATCACCCAAAATCATCACAGGAATAAAATATTTTGCTGCTATAGGTACTGGAAAAAAGATTAAGGCTAATTTGGCATCTTTAAAATACAAACCAAAAGCTACTAAGACACCATAGACTGCACCTGACGCACCAACAGCAGGTGTACTGTAAAGCATTGAAATTTTGTTAAATTGTTCTTGAGAAATTGCATTTATTACTCTCGAGTCGTTTGTACTTCCTTTTTCTAAAATTGATAAAATTTCTGAAGGATTTAATCCTGCATTTATAAAGAGATCATAAATTCCATTAAATTGATAATAATTAACCAAAGTATAAATTAATCCAGCACCAATACCTGCAGAAAAATAGAAGAAAATAAATTTATTTTTACCCCACATTTGCTCTAAAGGTCCACCAAAAGCCCATAAACCATACATGTTGAATAATATATGAGGAAAACTACCATGCATAAACATATGGGTAACGTATTGCCAAATGCCAAAATGTTCATTTTCAGGAAAATGCAAAGCCAAAATATTTGTAAAATCTAATTGTAAAAACTGTGGAGCTACAAATAAAATTACATTTATAATAATTAAGTGTTTTATGGCGTCTGTAAGTTTCATCATATAATTAACTATTAAATAAATTATCTATTTGGTTTAATGTTAATGTTTTAAAGGTTGCTTTTCCGAAAGGAGATGCACTTGGTTCTTTGCATGAAAATAAATCGTTTACCAAACTTTCTTGCTCTTTTTCAGACAATAAGGTACCAGTTTTTATAGACAATGTTTTTGCAAATGATTTTGCCATAATATCAAAATGACTAAAACTGGTATCTGGTACTTCTAAATTAATGTCGTTTAACAATTCTTCTAAAATGATGGTAATTTTACTTTCGGTTACAGAAACTGGTATTCCTTTTATAGTAACACTATCTTTTGTAAATTCATCAAAAGAAAAACCAGCATTTTCTAATTCTGTTTTAATGGTGTAAATCATTTCTATTTCTGCAGAAGAAAAAGAAATTTTAACAGGAAACAATAATTGTTGGCTATTGGCTTCTTTAACAGTGATACTTTCTAAAAATTGTTCGTATAAAATTCTTTGGTGTGCCAAAGATTGATTGATTAAAACCACCCCAGATTTTATCAAACTCATCACATATTTACGTTGTATTTGAAAGGTTTTTTGTGTTTTTTCTGCTTCTTGATGCTCAAATAAACTTTCTGTAGTTGTTTCAGTAGAATCTACAGAGGTATATAAAGCTTCCCAATTTTGGGTTTGTTTTTCTTTTTTTGAAGAAAAATTATTATTGTTTTGTTTGTCCTCTTTAAACGGATTAAAATCTGGATCCACAGAAATTTTTGGTACTGTTGCAGTTTTAGCAGCTGTTTTAAAGTGGTAAGGCGTATCTAAATTGGCATCTCTATTAAAATCTAAAACAGGTGCAACATTGTATTGTCCTAAACTGTGCTTTACAGTAGCTCTTAACATGGCATACAAAGCCTTTTCATTATCAAACTTTATTTCTGTTTTTGTAGGATGTATATTAATATCTATCGTATTTGCAGGTACTGTTAAATATAAAAAATAGGAAGGATGTGCACCTTGTTCTAACAAACCGTCAAATGCATTTACCACTGCATGATTTAAATACGAACTTTTTATAAAACGATTGTTTACAAAAAAGAATTGTTCGCCTCTTTTACGCTTAGAAAATTCTGGTTTTGCAACAAAACCTTCTATATTTACAATATCTGTAGTTTCGTTTATGGGTACTAACTTTTCGTTCATTTTACTACCAAAAACAGCTACAATACGTTGCCTAAAATTACCACTTTTTAGATGATACACTTCATTGTTATTGTGATGTAATAAAAAGGCAATATCAGGATGTGCCAAAGCCACTCTTTGAAACTCGTCTATAATATGTCGTGTTTCTACAGTATCTGATTTTAAAAAATTTCTTCTTGCTGGTATGTTGTAAAATAAATTTTTTACAGCTAAACTGGTACCTTTTGCGGTAGAAATAAAATCTTGAGAAACTACTTTACTACCTTCAATTTTAATACAAGTACCTAATTCTTCTTTTGAGGTTTTTGTTTTTAGCTCTACATGTGCAATGGCCGCAATAGATGCCAAAGCTTCTCCTCTAAAACCTTTGGTACACAAATTAAATAAATCTTCTGCTTTTTGTATTTTAGATGTTGCATGTCGCTCAAAACACATTCTTGCATCTGTGGCGCTCATACCTTTGCCATCGTCTATTACCTGAATTAAGGTTTTACCTGCATCTTTAATTAATAATTTAATATTGGTTGCACCCGCGTCTATTGCATTTTCTAATAGCTCTTTTACTACAGAAGCTGGTCTTTGTACTACTTCTCCTGCAGCAATTTGGTTTGCAACATGATCTGGTAAAAGTTGAATGATATCAGACATTAATTATTTTATAAATATAGATAAATCAAAATCTATGATGTACAAAAAGATAAATACTAAAATACTAATGATAATGATTAGTGTTTTGTTTACACCTTTGTCTGGTGTTTTTAAATCTTCGATAGCATCATTAAATCGGCCTTTAAGTCCTTTGTTTTTTCCAGCAGTTTTTCTAAATTGATCTAGTTTATGCTCAATTTTAAAAGGATTTCCTTCTCCTTTATAATAGCGTGGTTTGTAATCAAATTTTTTATTTGTTCTTTTTAAAAATCCCATAGTTTTAGAAATAATTGGTACATAGATGTAAGGCTAAGTCAATTTTTATGCCAATTTTAAAAGCAAATCAAATTTAAAGAATTAAAAGGAAAATGCCTAAGATAGATGTTAAAAGTATTCTTAATTTATTCTAAAAATAAAAGGATACAACGTTTGCTAGTAAAGATGATTGGTTTATAGTATTTTAAAACAAGGCTTTTTAAAAACCAATACTTTCTTTTTGTAAATCTGTATTTTTTATAGCTGCCATTTTTACAGCGGCTACAGCACATTCAATACCTTTGTTACCAAGTTTACCACCAGATCTATCTAAAGACTGTTGTTTGGTATTATCTGTTAATACACAGAAAATTACAGGCACATCATACTTCACATTTAAATCTATAATGCCTTGTGTAACACCTTCGCAAACAAAATCGAAATGTTTGGTTTCTCCTTGGATTACGTTGCCAATAGCAACAATGGCGTCTACATTTTTAGACTGAATCATTTTTTTACAACCGTAAACGAGTTCGAAACTACCAGGTACATCCCATGAAATAATATTTTCTTTTGTTGCACCACAATCTATTAAAGTTTCTATTGCTCCTTTTTTTAGATTTTCTGTAATTTCAGGATTCCATTCAGAAACAACAATCCCAAATCGAAAAGGTTTCGCATTTGGGATTGTAGCTTTATCGTAATAAGATAAATTTGTTGTTGCCATATTTTCAGTATTCAGTATTCAGTATTCAGTATTCAGTTGGCTATAAAGACTGCCAACTGCAACTACTTTACTGCCTACTATTTTCCAGCGTATTTAGCAGCATTTATAAATTTTTCTACATCTCTACCTTGGTCAGATGTAGGGTGATTTTCTTTAATCTTTGTAAATAAAGAAGCTGCTTTATCATACTTTTCTAATTGCATAGCAGTTTGCCCAGCTTTGTATAAGAAAAGAGGTGTTGTAAATTCGTTATCTTGCTTGTTAGCTGCTTTTTCGTAATATTCTAAAGCTTGTTCTGGTTGATTGATATCTGCAAAAGCATCTCCAATTGCACCCAAAGAAACAGGACCTAACAAAGCATCGTCTGAATTAAACTTCTCTAAATAAGTAATTGCTTTTTCGTATTCTTTCATTTGTAAATAAGAAACACCTGCATAGTAGTTTGCTAAATTACCAGCATCTGTACCACTGTAAGATTCTGCAATATCTAAAAAACCATATTTACCGTCTGCACCTTCTAAGCCTAAATTTAGTAAAGAATCTATACCAGAACCTGCAGTTGCAGCTTCATCGAAATATTTTCTTGGAAAAGCCAATTCATTAGAAGCTTCTATTTCGTTTGGTTCTACGATGTATTTATTGTAGCCTAAATAAGCTAAAAACAATACTACAACACTTACCAAAGCTATAAATAGCGGTTTGCTATTTTTTTCTATCCATTGTTCAGATTTAGAAGCAGTTTCATCGAGAGTGTTAAACACTTCAGCAGTTGTGCTTTCCATTTCTTCAACTCTTTGTTGGTCTTTTTTATCTTTAGGTTTGTATCCTCTTTTCTTGTATGTTGCCATATTTGGTTAAAAATTAGTGGCGACAAAAATAGTTTTTTTAATTGGATTTTAAAAGGAGATAATTCGCAAAATTTTCAATAATTTGCAAAACCTTTTTAATAACTTATTTAATTCATGTATTTACAAAAGCTTTCTTTAGTCAATTTTAAAAATATAACCTCACAATCTTTTGATTTTCAGGAGAAAATAAATTGTTTTGTAGGTAATAATGGCGTGGGTAAAACCAATATTTTAGACGCTATTTATTACTTATCTTTTGCAAAAAGCTATTTTAATTCTGTTGCCATACAGAATATTAAACATGGTGAAGCCTTTTTTATGGTAGAAGGAGATTATATTTTAAACGATAGAAATGAAAAAATTGTTTGCAGTTTAAAAAAAGGACAAAAGAAGGTTTTAAAGAGAAACGGAAAAAGTTACGATAAGTTTTCTGAACACATAGGCCAATTACCTTTGGTAATTATTTCGCCTGCGGATAGAGATTTGGTTACAGAAGGCAGTGATACTAGAAGAAAGTTTATAGATGGTGTAATTTCTCAACAAAACAAAGAATATTTAAAAGACTTATTGGCTTATAATAAAGTGTTGAGCCAAAGAAATGCTTTGTTAAAATATTTTGCCGCAAATAGAACTTTTGATGCTGTAAATATTGGAGTGTATAATGAACAGTTGTCTGAATATGGAGCTAGAATTTACGAAACTAGAAAAGCATTTTTAAATACCTTTATACCTATTTTTAATCAAAAATATAAAGAAATTTCTGGCGATAATGAGCAAGTAAACTTAAATTATAAAAGTCAGTTGCATGATTTTACAATGGATGATTTAATGGCAAAATCTTTAGAAAAAGATAAGATTTTACAATACACAACCTCTGGAATACATAAAGACGATTTAAATTTTGAAATAGGAGAGTACCCGATTAAAAAGTTTGGCTCTCAAGGCCAACAGAAATCATATTTAATTGCTTTAAAATTAGCACAATTTCAATTTATTAAAGAAAAATCTAAAATAACGCCTATTTTATTATTAGATGATATTTTTGATAAGTTAGATGAAAATAGAGTTTTACAAATTGTAAATTTGGTCAATAATGATGAATTTGGGCAAATTTTTATCACGGATACACATTCAGAAAGAACCGAAAATATAGTAAAGCAAGGCGATAAATCATATCAAATATTTAAGCTTTAAGCTCTCAGTTTTAAGTTCAATGTTTTGAATTAAAATCAATATTTTTAAACCACAAACCACAATAAACCTTGTAATCAAAGTATGTCAAAAAGAGAAAACGATTCTATTTCTATACAAGATTTAATGCAGTCTTTTATTAAAGAAAATAATTTAAGCAAAGGCATGCAAAAAATTAAGGTAGAAGAAACTTGGACTAAAATGATGGGGCCAGGTGTAGCAAACCATACAACCTCTGTGAAATTGCAAAACAAAACTTTAATTATACAACTAACTTCTTCTGTTTTGCGTGAAGAGTTAAGTTATGGGAAAGAAAAAATTATAAAAATGATGAATGAAGAACTGGGTGACGAAGTAATCTCTAAATTAATGTTGGTTTAATTTATCTCAAATCGTTGTTTACTTCAATCCAATAGCCATTTGGGTCTTGAAAGTAGACTTGTATAATACCATCATTTCTAACATAATCTTTTTGAACAGTACCCAACCAATCACCATATTCTATTTCTAAAGTTATTAAATGATTTATAAATGCTTGAATATCTTTCGTAGAAATAGCAAAATGTACAGCCTTGTTAGTTTTTACAACTTCATTGGGTCTTGGTATCAAGTGTAATTGCCTATTATCATTAAAAACCAACCATCTTGTTTTAGAGTTAGAAGCTGTATTTTTTATTTCTTTCAATTGAAATACTTTTTGATAAAATTCAATTGATTTTACTACGTCTTTAACGGAAATTGCAATATGGTTTACGGTAAACTTAAACATAAATCATTTTTTCATAAAAGTAAATAAATAAGCCATTTTGTAGATTGTTTTTTGCTAAAAATCTTCTAGAAAATTTCATCACAAAAAAAACTCACAGCAAAAGCTATGAGTTTTTTAACTAAATATATTTGTACTGAAGTTTTTCCAGTATTTTTAACTAAGAATTCTAATTTAGAATTGCTCTCTTCCAGAAAAATGAAAATTACCTTCTATGGCTGCATTTTCATCAGAATCTGAACCATGTACAGCGTTTTCTCCCATAGAAGTTGCATACAATTTTCTAATTGTGCCTTCTGCAGCATCCGCAGGATTTGTAGCACCAATTAAAGTTCTAAAATCTTCTACAGCATTGTCTTTTTCTAAAATTGCTGCAACAATAGGTCCACGAGTCATAAATTCTACTAACTCACCAAAAAACGGACGCTCATTATGCACAGCATAAAAAGTTTCTGCGTCTGCTTTTGTCATTTGTGTTTTTTTCATTGCTACAATTCTAAATCCTGCAGCATTTATTTTTTCTAAAATTGCACCAGTATGTCCGTTTTCTACTGCATCTGGTTTTAACATGGTAAATGTTCTATTTGTTGCCATTATATAGACTTTTTTATTTCTAATTTATTAGTAAAATTTTGCATTACAAATTCGGCGCGAAATTACACAATTTTTTTAATTAAATTGTATCTTCGCCAACTATGATTTTAAAAGGATTTGAAGAATTAAAAAAATTTCTTGACAAACCAAGAAATATTGTGATTGTAGGACACAGGAATCCAGATGGAGATGCTATGGGTTCTACCTTAGCTTTGTGCCATTATTTTTCAAAAAAGGGACATCAACCTACAGTGGTTGTGCCTAATGAATATCCAGACTTTTTACATTGGTTACCTGGTTCAGATCATACGTTTCGTTTCGATTGGCAAAATTCTCAAGCTCAAAAAGCTATTAAAAATTCTGATATTATTTTTCTTTTAGATTTTAATGCATTGCACAGAGTTGGTAGCGATATGCAAAATACATTAGAAAAATATGAGAACGATTTTGCAATGATAGATCATCATCAACAACCAGATGATGTAACATATATGTATTCTGATACCGAAATTTGTTCTACTTGCCAAATGGTGTATCAATTTATAGAAATGAATAACGATTTAGACTTGATTGATGCAGATATTGCTACTTGTTTGTATACAGGTATTATGACAGATACTGGCTCTTTCAGGTTTAGGTCTACTACAAGTAAAACACATAGAATTATTGCAGATTTAATAGATAAAGGTGCTCAAAATGACAAAATACACAACAATGTGTACGATGCTAATTCTTACGGTAGATTGTTGTTGTTAGGGCAAGCATTAAGCAATTTACAAATTTTACCTGAATTTAAAACTGCATTTATCACTCTAACAGAAGCAGAAAAGAAAAAGTTCAATTTTGAAAAAGGAGATACAGAAGGTGTTGTGAATTATGCACTTTCTTTAAAAGGAATTATTTTTGCAGCCATATTTATAGAAGATACTGAACAACAAATTATTAAAATTTCGTTTAGATCTAAAGGTAGTTTTTCTGTAAATAAGTTTGCTAGAAGTTATTTTAATGGAGGTGGACATGACAATGCTGCTGGTGGTAGATTTGATGGTAGTATGGAAGAAGTAATTGAAAACTTTAAAAGCTTGTTACCTAAATATACAAAAGAACTTAATGTGTCTTATGAAGCATAGTTTTTACATTATATCTATAGTATTTATACTTTTTGGTTGTACAAAAACACAACCCAGAAGACCTATTAACCCAAAACCTTCTACTACAATTTTTAAAACGAATATAGAAACTTCCAAAAAACTAATTGAATCAGAAAACAAAAAAATAGCAGATTATATTGCAAAAGATACTACAAAAACCTATATAAATTCTAATAACGGTTTTTGGTATACATATATTAATAAAGTTGATACAGATACGATTACACCTAAAGTAGGGGATGAAGTAGTTCTAAATTACAATGTAAGTGATTTAAATGATGAAATTATTTATAGCAAAGAAGATTTAGGATTAAAAAACTACAAAGTAGATAAAGAAGATTTTATTTCTGGTTTACAAAGGGGAATAAAGTTGATGAAAGAAGGAGAAACCATTACATTTGTAATTCCATTTTACAATGCCTTTGGTATTTCTGGTGATGGCAATAAAATTGGATTAAAACAAACAATAAAAAGTACAGTAACATTAATTAAATTAAATAAATCAAATTAAAAATGAAGAGTATAAAAAATTTAGCAATTGTAGCTATTTCAGCAACCTTATTTTCTTGTGGTAATCAAGTAAAAGAAGTAAAATCTTTAAATTCAGAATTAGATTCTGTAAGTTATGCAGTAGGTATGAGTATGTCTATGCAATTAAAATCTAATTTTAGTGAAGTAAATAAAGACTTATTATCACAAGGAATTAGAAATGGTTTAGATTCTACCAATTTATTGATAGAAACTAAAGACATTCAAAAAATACTGAGCACTTATTTCCAAAAGAAACAAATGGCTAAGCAGAAAGAGATGCAAGAAAAAGCAGCAAAAGAAGCAGAAGCTAAGTTTGGTGAAAATAAAAAAGCAGGACAAGAATTTTTAGCTGCAAACAAATCTAAAGATGGTGTAAAAACCACAGAAAGTGGTTTACAGTATATAGTTATGAAAGAAGGTAGCGGAGATTTAGTGAAACCTACGGATAAGGTTAAAATTCACTATCATGGTTCAACTATAGATGGTAAAGTTTTTGATAGTTCTGTAGATAGAAATCAACCTTATGAGTCTAATGCCAATATTTTTGTACCAGGTTTTAATGAAGCTTTAGCATTAATGAAAAAAGGTTCTAAATACAAAGTGTTTATTCCACAAGAATTAGCTTATGGTCCACAACAAAGAGGTGCAGATATCAAACCATTTTCTACATTAATTTTTGAAATAGAAGTTTTAGATATTTTAGATAAATAATGAGAAAAATCTTTTATCTTTTAATAGCAATACTGTTTCTAAATTCTTGTACTTCAGAAAAGTACAAGAATTTAGACGACGGTTTGTATGCAGAAATACAAACCAGTAAAGGAGATATACTATTAGAATTATATGCAAAAGAAGTATCCAAAACAGTAGCAAATTTTGTTGCATTGGTAGAAGGTACACACACAAGGTTACCAGATTCTTTACAAGGAGATAATTTTTATGAGGGAATTATTTTCCACAGAGTAGTCCCTAATTTTGTAATTCAAGCAGGTGGTTTTACTCCAAATGGTAGAAAAAGCACTGGGTATTTATTTGGTGATGAGTTTCCAAAAGATACTGATGGTAATTTTATTTTTAAGCATGATGATAAAGGAGTACTTTCTATGGCAAATGGTGGGCCAACAACAAATAACAGCCAATTTTTTATTACACACAGAGCCATTCCTCATTTAAATGGTAAACACAGTGTTTTTGGTAAAACAACAGTAAATTCTTTACAGCTAAAAGATTTACAAACAAAATTTACAGACTCTTTAAAATTGCAACAAGCTATTGATTCTGTAAGTATGTTAGTAGTTAATAAAATTGCACAAAAAGATACTATTAAAACCATTGATATTGTTAGAGTAGGCAGTTTTGCCAACAATTTTGATGCTGCAGAAGTTTTTGATAGAGAAGTTCTTAAATCTAACAAATCTCAAGAAGACAAAATTAAAGAAGAAAAAAAGCTAGAAGAAAAAAGATACTCTAAATATTTAGAGCAAAAGAAATTGTTTTTAGCAAAAATGGATGAAGCCAAAGCAACTAAAACAGAATCTGGTCTTCGAATTTTAAAATTAAAAACTGCTAACGGAAAAAAAGTAGTTGCTAATAAACCAGTTACAGCAAACTATACCATTTACATTGCAGATGGTAAAAAAATACAATCTACAGAAAACAGTGGGCAACCTTTAGTTTTTCAGTTAGACGATGAAAAAAAACCCATGATTACAGGTTTTAAAGAAGGTGTTTTAACTTTAAGAGAAGGCGAAAAAGCAAGATTATTTATCCCTTATTATATCGGTTTTGGTAAAGATAAATATGGCCCTTTTCCTGCAAAAGCAGATTTAGTTTTTGAAGTAGAAATCTTAAAAGTAGGCAAGTAATTTGATAGATACACTCATACAAAAAGATAAAGAATTACTCGTATTTTTAAATAATTTAGGAAATGAGCAATGGGATTCTTTTTGGTTAATTGTTACCAATCAATTTTATTGGGCGCCTTTATTTATTCTTATATTTTATCTAGTAATCAACGCTTTTGGTTGGAAACGTGGTGGTTTCATGATTCTTTCTTTAATTGTGTTAGTAGCAATTTCAGACCAATTTACGGTATTTATTAAAGATTACACACAAAGGTTAAGACCTAATAACGACCCAGAAATTAAAAATCTTTTAAGAACTTTAATTAAACCAGGAAGCTATAGTTTTATGTCTGGTCATGCAACAACTTCAACTTTTTTTGCAGTATATACAATACTGCTTTTAAAAAGAAAGTACAAATACATCTATTTCATTCTCTTTTTTCCTGCTTTATTTGCCTACAGCAGATTGTATTTAGGTGTTCATTTTCCTCTAGATATTTTTGTGGGTATCATTACAGGAACTATTTTGGGTAACTTGTACTTTACACTTTATAAAAAATTAGATAAAGTTTCTTTTTCTTAATACTTCTCATAGTTTAAATTTTTATAACATCACTTTAAAAGATGTTTTATTTTATAGATCTTTATTGATAATTAGTATCTATTACTAAGAAAAAAACTTATTTATTGTTTTTTACATAAATTAATTACCATAAATATTATTGTGAATAAACTAACGTCTTTTAAGTTAGAAAATGGTCTTTAAAAAAGATAAAAATCAGTAAATTTGCCATCGAAAACATCAAAAGAAAAAGATGAAAATATCATACAATTGGTTAAAGCAGTTTTTACAAACAGATTGGGATGCTGTAAAAACAGGGGAATTATTAACTGATTTAGGTTTAGAAGTAGAAGGTATAGAAACTATAGAATCTATAAAAGGAAGTCTAAAAGGCATTGTAATTGGCGAAGTTTTAACTTGTATACAACATCCAAATGCAGACAGATTAAAAATTACTACAGTAGATTTAGGACAAGGCGAACCTGTACAAATAATTTGTGGTGCACCCAATGTTGCTGCTGGCCAAAAAGTACCTGTTGCAACAATTGGTACTATTTTATATGATGATAAAGGAGCTCCTTTTAAAATCAAAAAAGGCAAAATAAGAGGAGAAGAAAGTCATGGAATGATTTGTGCAGAAGACGAACTAGGTTTAGGTTCTAGCCATGATGGAATTATGATTCTTGATGAAACATTGGAAGTTGGTAAACCAGCAGCAGAAGTTTTTAATATAGAAACAGATCAGGTTTTCGAAATTGGTTTAACGCCAAATAGATCAGATGCCATGAGTCACTTTGGGGTTGCAAGAGATTTGCGTGCTGGTTTTATTCAAAATGATATTAATTTAGAACTTATATCTCCTTCTGTAAGTGATTTTCATGTAGATGAAAGAACTTTACGTTTTGACGTAGAAGTAGAAAACAAAGAACAAACACCAAGATATTGTGGAATTACCATTACAGATGTAGAGGTAAAAGATGCTCCTGAATGGATACAAAATCGATTGAAAGCTATTGGTATTACACCAAAAAATAATATAGTTGATATAACAAACTATGTGTTGCACGAACTTGGGCAACCCTTGCATGCTTTTGATGCTCAAAAAATTAAAGGCAATAAAATTTTAGTTAAAAACTTAGCAGAAGGCACAAAGTTTACAACTTTAGATGAAGTTGAAAGAGAATTATCATCAGAAGATATTATGATTTGTGATGCAGAATCAAATCCACTGTGTATTGCAGGTGTTTTTGGAGGATTAAAATCTGGTGTAACAGAACATACAAGTGCTATATTTCTAGAAAGTGCTTATTTTAATCCTGTTTCTGTTAGAAAAACAGCCAAAAGACATGCTTTAAACACAGATGCTTCTTTCCGTTTCGAAAGAGGTATAGATATTAATATGACAGAATATGCATTAAAACGTGCAGCTTTGTTAATAGAAGAATATGCAGGTGGTAAATTGGCTTCAGATATTTCTGACTTTTACCCAGAAAAAATGGAAGATTTTCAAGTTTTTCTATCTTATGAAAATTCTTACAGGTTAATAGGACAAGAAATTCCGAAAGAAACCATTAAAAATATTTTAGCTTCTTTAGAAATTAAAATAAATAGCGAAACTGAAGGTGGTTTAGGTTTAACGATACCATCTTATAGAACAGATGTACAACGTGAAGCTGATATTATAGAAGAAATTTTAAGAGTATATGGTTATAACAATATTGAGTTTTCTCATAAACTAAATACTTCTATTTCTTTTGATTCATCTAAAGATACTAAAATCGAAAATGTTGTTGCCAATCAACTAACAGCCTTAGGCTTTAATGAAACCATGGCAAACTCATTAACTAAACCAAGTTATATTGAGTTGTCTGAACAATTAAATGAAGCTGCAAATGTAGAAATGTTAAATCCCTTAAGTAACGATTTAAAGGCCTTAAGACAATCTTTACTTTTTAGTGGTTTAGAATCTGTTGCTTATAACATCAACAGAAAAAACAACTCTTTAAAGTTTTATGAGTTTGGAAAAACGTATCATAAATACAACGAAAAATACCAAGAAAATAAACATTTAAGTTTATTTGTAACAGGTAATAGAACTATAGATAGCTGGAAAACAACAACTAATAATTCAGACTTTTTCTATACAAAAGGAATAATAACTACTGTTTTGCAAAGATTAGGTATTCAAAACTTAAAAACTACTCCTACCAAACAAGATGTTTTTTCTGAAGGTGTAACCTTAAGTTTAGGAAAAATGAAGTTGGTAGAATTTGGTGTTATAAAAAATACTTTATTAAAAGAATTTGGTATCAAACAAGAAGTTTTATTTGCAGACTTTAATTGGGATACTATTTTAAAATTAACAGGTAATAAAAATATTAAGGTTGCTAATTTGCCAAAATTTCCAACCGTAAAAAGAGATTTAGCTCTATTGTTAGATACTAAAATTGAATTTAAAGAAATTTATAATTTAGCTTTTCAGTCAGAAAAGAAATTACTGAAAGAAGTAGATTTATTTGACGTATATGAAGGAGACAAATTGCCAGAAGGCAAAAAATCTTATGCCGTAAGTTTTTTATTACAAGACGATACAAAAACGCTAGCAGACAAGCAAATAGATAAAATTATGCAAAAATTACAGCAAACTTTTGAGAAGAATTTAAATGCTGTTTTAAGATAACAGAAAAGCTCCAATATAATTGGGGCTTTTTTTTAATAATAGAAATTAATTTTCGATCATTAAAATAGATAAATTACATTTATGTACAAAACACTTATAAGACCCATTTTATTTTTATTCGACCCAGAAAAAGTACATTATTTTACTTTTTCTTTAATAAGAATGCTGTGTAAAATACCTTTTGGAGCCTCTATATTTAGAAGTTTGTATCAAATTAATGATACTCGTTTAGAGAAAAATTTATTTGGTTTGTCTTTTAAAAATCCTGTTGGTTTGGCTGCAGGTTTCGATAAAAATGCAGTTTTGTATAACGAATTGGCAAACTTTGGTTTTGGTTTTATAGAAATAGGAACAGTTACTCCAAAAGGACAAGTTGGAAACCCTAAAAAAAGGTTATTCAGATTAAAAGAAGATAAAGGTATTATTAACAGAATGGGGTTTAATAACGATGGTATGGCTGCTGCTATTAAAAACCTTAAGAAAAATAAACACAAAGTTATTATTGGTGGTAATATTGGTAAAAATACAGACACCTTACCAGAAGATTATACACAAGATTATTTACAGGTTTTTAAAGAGTTACATCCTTTTGTAGATTATTTTGTACTAAATGTTAGTTGTCCGAACGTGGGAAGTCATGCAAAATTGAACGACAAAGAGTATTTGTTAGAATTAATTACCGCTTGTCAAAATCAGAACAATCGTTTTAAAATAAAAAAACCAATACTTTTAAAAATTGCGCCAGATTTAAATAACACACAATTAGATGAAATTATAGATTTGGTTGCAGAGACAAAAATTGATGGTGTTATAGCCTCAAACACTTCTACAACAAGAGATAATTTAAAAATATCTAAAGAACGTTTAAAAGAAATTGGTAATGGAGGTGTAAGTGGGCAACCTATTAAAAATCAGAGTACAAAAGTAATACAATACTTGTCTAGAAATTCTAACAAAGCTTTTCCAATTATTGGAGTAGGAGGCATACATAGTGCAGAAGATGCTTTAGAAAAATTAGCAGCTGGTGCAGATTTAGTACAAGTATACACAGGTTTTATTTATGAAGGACCTAGTTTAATAAAAAATATAAATAAGGCTGTTTTAAATAATTTATAAATAATCTAGCTGGCTTTCTTTATATTTTAATATTGAATATAATTTAAATGATAGAAACGCTACTGTCTTTTGCTTTTGCTACTTTTGTTTTAGCAATTTCTCCTGGTCCAGATAATATTTTTGTACTTACACAAAGTATTGTAAATGGTAAAAAATACGGTTTAGCTACTGTTTTTGGCTTAATTTCTGGATGTTTAGTACATACTACATTATTAGCATTTGGTGTATCAGCAGTTATTAAAGAATCTGAAAATTTATTTTTTGCGATTAAATTTTTTGGTGCTATTTACTTACTCTATTTGGCTTACAAAGTTTTTAAATCTGATGGAAAAATAACTTTATCTTCTGAAAGTTCACCTTTAAAAACTACAAAGCAATTGTTTAAACAGGGATTTATTATGAATGTATTAAACCCTAAAGTATCTATATTCTTTTTAGCTTTTTTTCCTGGTTTTTTATATAGTACAACCTTAAATACTGTGATTCAGTTTTATGTTTTAGGCTTTGTATTTATGTTGGTTTCTTTTATTGTATTTGCTTTAATTGCCTTACTTGCAGGTAAAATATCTTCTACCATATCAGAAAATGCACGTATCGGTTTTTACTTAAAATATTTACAAATTGTAGTTTTTATAGGTATTGCCATATTTATTTTGGTATAAAAAAAACCAAGCAAAAATGCTTGGTTTTTAATAATTAAAATATTGTTTTATTATGGTGCAGCAGTTACAGCTCCTAATGTATATAACTGTTCTAGAGTAGGAGAATCGCTACCACCTTCTGGTTCTAACGTAATACCAAATGCTTCTGAGTCATTTGCATTTTCTATCGTAAATATTTTATTAGCATCTGCTGTAAAAGTATCTATTGTACCTAAACTTGTAGGCGTTAAAGGAGATAATTTTAAAGACCACACTTGATAAACTTTACCTTTAGGCGGTTCTGGTAAACCTTTAGCATCTAAATATATAGAATTGGTTTTCTTATCCCAATATACTTTTGCATAAGAGTTTGGAGATACTTTTTGACCTGCTAATGGTATAGATATAATGTCTTTATCTCTAAATACTTCTATTAACTTTTCTGCTTCTGCTAAATTCGTAGAGGCTTTATCTATTTGCTCTTCTAATTCTTGTTTTTCTGTTGCTATTTGTTGTTTTAAACTATTATTTTGAACAACTGTGTAAATTAAGACACTACCAAATATAAATGCTGCAGCCCAACCAGTTAATAAGCTCCAATTTGTTTTAGGCTTGGTAATTGGTATTACTTTAGTATTATTAGTATTTTCTAGTTTATTTACAATCTGTTTAAAACTATCTTTTGAATTATTTTTTGAAGCTGCTGCAGTTAATTTTACAATAGCATTTTCTATAGACAACACTTCCTCTAATAATTCTGGATATTTTTTTATAGCCGCTGTTACTTCTTCACTTTCTTTTTCAGATAGTGAACCTGCAACATAAAGTTCTAAAACTCCTGATTCTATGTAATTTTTAATATTCATTTTTAAACACCTAACATGGTTCTTAACTCTGTTATACAATTTCTATTTCTAGTCTTGATAGTGCCTAAAGGCATTTCAAGTTCTTCAGAGGCTTCTTTTTGTGTAAAGCCTTTAAAATACAAAAGTTCTATTACAGATTTACATTTGTCTCCTAATTTTCTGACAAATTCTTTTATACCTATTGCATCAGTAGAATTATCTAAACTTTGGCTAGTTTCTAATATATCTACGAAATAATCTGAGTTAAGGTTTTGTTTTGATTGTTTATATTTTTTTGAACGCGTATAATCTATAGCCGCATTTCTTGCTATATTTAATATCCAGGTGAAAAAACGCCCTTTTTTAGAAGCGTACATGTCTGATTTGTTCCAAGCTTTTATAAATACGTCTTGTGTAATTTCTTGAGCAACATCGTCATTTTTTACGATGGTATTAATAACACCAGAAATACTATCACAATACATATTGTACAATTTTTCATAGGCTTTTATATCCTTAGCTTGAAATTGTTTTACTAAAAGTTCGTTATCTACCATATATTTGTAAAAGTATCGAAAATAATTGTTTTATTCTGATATAATTACTTTTTTATAAAGATAAAATCTCCACCTTCATCACCAGTATTACTAATTGGCGCGTATTGTGGTTGGTTGTCTCCTGTTGTATTATTGATTACAGGGTCTTCTATCATGTTAAAAAGTTGTCTAGCAGACAAATATTGAGATTGATTTTGTGTTAATCTTTTTAATAAATACTTCATAAATACACTTTTATTTGGTACCGTTGTTAATGTACCACTGGTAATTGCTCTTCTACTTGGCAAAGAATATTTTTTTTGTACTGCTTTAGAAGCTGTTTTGTAAGATCTATCCGTTTTTAAAATACTACCACTAAAACAAGCATCAGAAATTAAAAGTGTATGTTTAGAATTTATAGATTTTATATACGATACTACACTTGTGTTTAAAATTACATTTCCTTCAAATTCCATATTAGTATCAGAAGGCATCCAGTAACCTTTTTCGCTCACTTCGTCATAATTTCCGTGTCCTGCGTAAAATATTAATACATTGTCATTTTTACCTACTTTTTTCTTAAGATTATAGAATTCTTTAATAATTTCATTTTCTGTAGGACTTTTTAAAATTGTCACATTTTCATCATCAAAATTATAATTATTCACCAAAACATCTGCTAAATCTTGTGCATCTTTGGTAGGTTCTCCTTTTAAGCCTTCTATTGTTTTATCTGTATAATCACTAACACCAATAATTAAGGCATAGTATTTACCAAAACCAATATCTAATTTTTCTGTTTCGTCTACTGTGGTAATAATAGTATTATTAATATCTGCAGATTTTCTTTTAATGGTAAAAGTTTTAGTTGATGATGCTTGTTTAATATCTGTAGCTTTTACAATTAAATCATTTTTACCATATTTTAATGGCACATTTGCTATAAAAGTACCATCTTCTGTAACACTAGCTTCTACTCCATTTACAGTAATCTCGTATATACCATCTGCATCAGTTGCTTTACCTTTAACTAATACTTTTTTTGCTTCAACAATTTTAAAGCCTCTGCTTGTTTCGATGTTTGGTTCTGTTATAACAACTGTTGGTGGATTATTAAAATTAGAAGATTGATATTTAATATCTAAATAATCTACAGCAATTTTTTTATCATAATAAATAGTGTACCCAATTTTGTTACCAAAAAATGGCTCAAAAGGTGTTTCGTTTACATATTTATTATTGATATAAAAACGTAATAAACCTCCAGATTTTACAATTTTTATTTTATTGAATTGGTTTAACCCAGTTTTCATGCTTTTAGCAGCTGTATAGGGTATAATTTTCTTATAAACATCGTTGTCAAATTTTCTAAAACTATAACCACCATTGCTATACAATAAAAATGTAAATTCGTTAGAAGAGTTTTTTCTACCAAATGTAATACCATATAAACCCTCGTCTGACGTTGCTGTTTTTGCTAAAGAGGTTTCTATAATAAAGTCTTTACTATCATCTAATTCAAAAGCGTTACTAATAAAAATCCCTCCTTTTTTCTTTTTGTTTAACTGTAATTTACCACTAGTAATGTTAGCAGAATAATCTTCTGAATTTTCTATTTGCCATGCACTTTTATTACTATCAAAATTGTCTATAAAAGGCACTTTTAATACTTTACTAGCAATTACATTTGTATTGTTTTCTTTGTATTTAACCCTTAAATAATCTATCGCAATTTCTTGGTTGTTGTACACTACATAACCAATTTTGTTACCATAAAATTGCTCGAAATCTGTGGAGTGTACAAAGTGATTGTTTATATAGAATTTTGCACTACTGCCTTCTTTTACTAATTTTAATACGTTCGATTTTTGGTTTCCAGTTTTTACATGACTGGTAGTGGTCCATTTTTGGATGATTTGTTCTTTATTATTTACTACTCTAACAATTTTATAATATCCACTAGAAGATATGTAGAATCTAAAATCATCGTCATTTTTTCTACCATATATTAAACCATAACCATAATTAGTAACACCGCTAATTTTGTCTATTTTAGTTTCAATTTCAAAATCTTTAGAGGTATCTATATCTTTATCTATATAAGTAGACCAACCTTTTTCTGTTCTTTTGTGTTTTAGGTAGTATTTTCCTTTATTTATTTTAAAGTCAATGTTTGTATCACTTTTTTCAAACCAACTGTTATTATTACTGGTATATTGCTCACTAAAATGGTAACCTGAATCTGAATAATTAAAGGTGGTTATATTGTCTGTAGTATTAAAATTATTATTTATTGTAGTTTTTTTATCTAAATAACCTACGCTTAAATATGCGATAGAAATTTTTTGTTTATTGTAAATAATATATCCTAACCTGTCTCCAAAAAACTCTGGAGAGTAATCTGTGTAAACTTTGGTGTTGTTTATGTAATATTCTAAATTTTTACCATTTTTTACAACTTTTAAAACGTTGTAAGCACCATTTCCTTTTCTAATCGAACTAGAAGATGTCCAGTTTTTTAAGTAATTATCGCTACCATTTTTCACTCTTTTTATAGAATAAGAACCATTACCATTTATATAAAATAAATTTTGATTGCTAGAGTCTTCTCTCCCAAAAATGATACCATAACCATTGTTTTGGATACCACTAATTTTTTTAATGTCTGCTAAAATCTTAAAATCTCTGTCTGTATTAATGTATTTACTGATGGTAGAAGACCAACCACCTTTGTCTCTATTGTGTGCAAAATCGTAATTGCCATTTTTTATTTCTAAGGTAGCGTTATTATTATTGCTTAAAGCCCAATCATTTATATTACTTGTATAACCATCAAAAAGTATACTTTCTTTTGTAATGTGGCTGTTTTTGGTAATTGTTGTATTTGTATTGGTTTTGTTGTCTGTATACATCATACTTAAATATCCAACAGATATTTTTATTTTATCGTAAACAATAAAACCTACTTTGTTACCATAAAGCTTTGTGTAGTAGCTGGTATGTACTAATTTACTATTAATGTAAAAGTTGTACTTGCTTCCTTTTTTTTCTATTTTTAAATAATTGTACTTTCTATTTCCTGTTTTTATATGGCTACTATTGGTCCATTCTTTTACATAAGTTCTTTTACCATTTACAGTTTTATTTATGA
>NZ_CBFHJT010000001.1:18329-20437 GCF_965656025.1 Polaribacter sp. | reverse complement strand
TATGATATAACTACCATTAGCAGAGATAAAAAACTGATTTTGATTGTCTAAATCTTTTTTACCAAAAACTATCCCAAAACCATTATTATCTACACCACTTAATTTTTTTATTTGTGCTGTAATTCTAAAATCTCTGTTTGTGTTTATGTATTTATCTATTGTAGCAGACCAACCACCAGTGCTAGATTTGTGTTCTACCAAATAATCTCCATTAACAACATCTGTCATACCAACACTTCCATTATTTTCTGGCCAACTATTTTTATTGTTATTAAAGCCTTCAAAAAGGATGGTTTTGCTATTGGTATTTGTAGAAATTACGCTTTTACTTTTTGCGTATTTTATTCTAAAATAATCAATGGCAACTTTTTGGTTTTTATACAATCTTACTCCTAATCTATTTCCTATAAATGAAGAAAAAGTTTTAGAATACACATAAGTATCGTTAATGTAAAAGTTTAATTTACTTCCTGTTTTTTTTATTTTAAGTTTATTGGTATTGTAATTTCCAGTTTTAACGGTGCTAGATTTTGTCCAACTTTTATCGCTATTATAAGTGTCATTTTTTTCAGTAGCTACTCTATAATAACCATTAGATGCATAACCAAATTCAGCATAATTTTCTTCATCTTTATAATCATATAAAAAAGAAATACCTGAATTATCTACACCAGAAATTTTAGTGATAGAGGTTTCTATTTCAAAATCTCTAGAAAAATCTATGGTAAAGGTTCTCGTAGTAATTTCTCTATTACCCTCTGTTTTTTTGTGTTGAAAATAATATTTACCATTTGCAACATAAAGATTACGAACATCATTATTGCCTTTAGTCCAGGTACCTTGCGTTGTAAATTCTTGTTGGTAAACGTATTCTTGAGAATACGCTTTGGTGATAAATAAGATAAAAAAAAGATAAATAAATTTAAGTTTCATAATATATTATTGATGATTCATTTCTATAAATATAGGGACTACTTTTGCGGATTTATTTTTAGAGGTAGCAGTAAAAGAAATATCATTTCTATCGAATTTTACTGAAGATCCTTTAAACATTTTGTAAGATAGTGCATTTTTTATTTTTGACACAAAATCTCCACTACCATACTTAGCTTTACTTATAATTTGGTTAATATTTAATTTTTCTTTGCTGTACAATACACAAAGGATGTCTCTACCAGGTTTATTATCGAACTCTATAAAATAGTCTTCATTAGGTAAAGCAATTTCACTATTTGTGTAATTGAAAAAATCACTAAAATTAGCAAATGGATATAATTTATTTACAGATTTGTCTGCAGAACCATACCCAATTAAATATACATAACCACGTTGTTTGCTTTTTAAATAAATTCTAAATTGTGTACCAGATGTGTAAGCTTTATCAACTTTATATGTGGTTTTTGTTGCTTTTACAATGTTAAAATTTCTTGTTGCACCATTTGCCAAACTAACTGGCATGTTCGATCCGTTACTTAATTTTAGAGTTAAAGATCCGCCTAAGGTATTAGAGGTATAATAGTTATTATTATTATTATTATTAATGTTGTCGTTGTTAATTTTATTATCAACATTTTTATCTACTAAAACATAAGCTGTTTTTATTTGTCTTTCAAAATCTGCATATTTTATCCAGAAAAAACCATTTTTACCAAATCTAGTTCCCCAAGAATTCATAATTTCAAAAGCGCCACCCGCTTTATTATCATCATAACCTACAACAACCATTGCGTGACCTGAAGTACCTCTATTAGGTATCCAAACATTATTATAATCTGTTTTTAAATTTTTAAATTTAAATAAACCAACCACTACTGGATTTTTCTTAGAAATTGCTTTTTTTACTTTTTGGGTTAGATTGTAAGGATTATTCCATCTTGCTAATCTTTCATACGTTAATATTTTGTGGTCTTTTGCTTTACTGAATATGTAGCTAGAAGGAGTTCTTACACAGTTTGTATAATCGTAAGAAAAATCTTTCAGTTTTGCAGAACCGTTGTTATTCATTACCTTCATTGCATTTTCTATATAGGCACCTTGGCATTTAGAATTTACTTTAATTTGATTGTATACAAAAGAAGGCGAAAATGTATTTTGATTTATTTTGGCGG
>NZ_CBFHJT010000001.1:16018-18231 GCF_965656025.1 Polaribacter sp. | reverse complement strand
GCACCTTGGCATTTAGAATTTACTTTAATTTGATTGTATACAAAAGAAGGCGAAAATGTATTTTGATTTATTTTGGCGGTGTTATACTCCCAACCATTTTTTACTGCATTGGCAATTGTTCTTGCTCCGTAAGCACTTGCCCAACCAACACAAGATCCTTGTCTACCTTGATTACCGGGTGTTGGTGCATACCCTTTTAAGCTAAATGATGTTGGTAATGCTCTAAAACTTCTTGTAACTAATGGTACAGATTGTGGTACTTCATTGTAAAGGGTTTCATCAAATTTTAATCCAGTACCAAACTCTTGACTAAAAATAAAGGAAGAACAAAATAAGGTGATTAGTAGTGCTAATTTTTTCATCTTTTGGTTGTTTTATTTGTTATAGAACAAAAATAATCCTAAATATATAAAAAAAAAATACGTCATTTGACGTATTTTTAGAATATTCTAATTGTAAGCAACTTGATTACTCATTTTTTTTCTTTAAAACGATGTAAGTGTTTTCTGCAATAATAATCTGTTTAAAAAATTCCTTTAAAGCAAAATATTCTTCGCTACTATATTTTCTTTTAGTTAAATTAAACCTAACAAATAAGCTTATAACATTTTCTTTGTTACTCGCTTTTAAAAAAAATACACCTCCATTGTTTGGTAAAGAAACAGCTTTACCTTTTGGTAGTTGTTCTACACTATAATTGTCTGGTATTTTTAAACTTAATGAAAAATTACTATTAAAAGGATACCCAAAATCTACAGGATAGTTTCTTTCTGAAAGTTTAAAGGGATTTTCTTCTAGTCTATCAAACAAAAAAGGATTTATTCTAGCAGTATTTGCTAAATTTTCATCCATAGAAATATTAATTTTATAGATTTCTGAAACAGTTTTTTCTAAATTATTTAGATTTTCTACTTTATATTCTAATATTTCTAAATCATCATTTCTAGACTCAAAATCATCTAAATAGGTTTCTTCTGAAATAGTTGCTAGTTTTTCTCTGTGTTTTGAGGCATAATAGCCAGATTTTCTAATCATTAAACTTCCAGAAAAAATACCATCCTCATTTAAGACTAATCTTGTATTAATTAATCGAGCACTTCGTTTTAAAGGTTTTAAAATTACCCAATTACCCTCTTTATTAAAGTTCATTATTCTAGCTTCTCCATTTAGCGTTCTTACAGGAACTTGGCCAAAAGGTAAATATTTGCTAGTTGCGTCTAAAAAATAATCTTTATTGTTAATATTCGCTTTTACAATTACATAATTATAATCATAAATAACGGGGAATAATTTTGTAGGAATCCCATGATTTCTTGTAGACAGCACTACCAAATTAGCATCTATATCTGCAGCATTTAAACTGTTGTAAAGAGATAAGTTTATTTCTCCAACATCTCCTATAGTTTCTTTAAAAGCATTTTTTACTTTGGCATCTTCATTGGTCCAATATTTTTGATTCCAAGTAAAGTGATTTTGTATAAAAGCATACACTTTTTTAGCTTTTTCCAATTCATTTTTTGTAGTTAGAATAGAATCTGGCAATCTCCTTTTAAAAAAACTTTTTTTAGATATTTGGTTATTAAAAAACTGACTTTTTAATATTTTATCTGCTTCTTTCCAACTAGTGGTATAATCTTTTTTTACACCTCTAAAACTTGTATAAGATTCTAAATCGAAAGATAAACGAGACATATAGTTTCGCTTGCTTAGCATATAATCTTCTTCTTTAAAAGCAGGTATATTGTTCATTCCAAATTCGTAAACAACACAATTACCATCGCCAACACCATCTATATAAATACATTTTTTCTTTACGTTTACCTCATTTTTATTCAATTTTAAATAACCAATCAATCTAATATTATACTTATAATTACCAAGTATAGCTGCTTCAAATTCGCTTTTTACTTTTGGTACATCGGATTGAAAAGCCCAATCATTAATGCTTAAATAAGGAGAAATTATACTGTATTTATATTCTAAAACACTACCTTCTTTTATATTTGAAAAAGTAAATTTATAAACAGACCAATCATCTCCATCTTGTGTTTCAAAAATATCTTTTTCTTGTAAATGGTTTTTTATTACTTGATTTCCATTTAAATTATATGTAATTGCTTTTAAATCTTTTAAATACTTTTTCTTATAAAGATTTATGGTGATGTTAGCATTATCAAAACCAGCTTTATTCAATATTTTGATGCGATAATAAT
>NZ_CBFHJT010000001.1:0-15920 GCF_965656025.1 Polaribacter sp. | reverse complement strand
CTGTAAACCTTCATTTTTAATTCTGATAAATTGGTTTGCCCTAATTTTGTAGATTTCTTTTTTTGGGCATTGCTATTAAATGTTGTTGTTAATAATAAAAATAGCGTGAATACTTTGCACAGCTTAAAGCCTAACAATTTTTTTGACATTATGTTTGTTTAAATAATTTTTTATAATGGTTTTAGCCAATTCTTTGTCTTCTATAGGTGTAAGCATTCTTTTTAAGATATCTAACTTATTTTCTTGATATGCTAAATTTGTAAATCCGTAACCAAAAACTTCATTATTTTCTATTAAAATAATGGCATGTTCTTCAATTTCTCTGCCTTTATCAATAATTAAAAAATCATCATTATTAAAGGGTTGTAAGTTGGGTTTTCTTTTCTTTCTAAAATTATATTTTGGTGATAAAGTTTCTAATTCTATATAATATTTTAAACGGGTAAATAAATCGTTACCTGTTTTTTCAAAAGTGATAGAATTAGCTCTATCTTGAATTTTTACAGCCCTTTTTGTTTGTTTTAAAAACAATCTATTTACTTCTGCTTTTACATTTTTACCACGTCCAACATAAATTACTTTTCCATCATCATCATGTATGTAAAATAAACCTAACTCTTTGGGTACAGCGTCTATTAGCTTTTGAAGTCTTTGTTTTTCAATTCGTCTATCGTAATATTTTACAGATTGTTGTATAATAGATTTATGGATATCTTTTTCTAATAATAATTTAAATAATTGTACGGTTGCCAAAGCATCACCAGAAGCTCTATGTCTATCTGTCATTGGTATACCCAATGCTTTGGTTAGTTTACCCAAACTATAAGAAGGTTGATCTAAAATTAGTTTCTGACTTAATTCTACTGTACAAAGTGTATTTCTGTTAAAGTCATAACCCAATCTCTCAAATTCGGTACTTAAAATTCTATAGTCAAAGGCTGTATTATGAGCAACTAAAGTGCAATCTGTAGTAATTTCTATGATTCTTTTAGCAACTTCGTAAAACTTGGGTGCATTGCGCAACATGGCATTGTTAATACCTGTGAGTTTTACTACAAATTTCTGGATTTCTTTTTCAGGATTTACTAGGCTAATAAATTGATCTACAATAGATTGCCCGTCAAATTTATAAATAGCAATTTCTGTGATGCCTTCTTCATTAAATTTGCCTCCTGTAGTTTCAATGTCTAATATTGCGTACAAATTATTTTTAATCGGGGTAATTGTTAATTTTAATTTCTGCTACCAAATATAGAACTTCCTACGCGAATCATGGTACTTCCGTTAGAAATTGCTAATAAATAATCGCCACTCATGCCCATAGATAGTGTTCTTAGTGATGAGTTTTGAGTTTTGAGTTTGTCAAAAAGATTTTTTAAAGAAGAAAACTCTTCTTCTAACTGTTGTTCGTCATCTGTAAATGTAGCCATTCCCATCAATCCAACAATTTTTATATTTTCTAATTCTTTTAATTTTGATGATTGTAAAATTTCTTCAATATCATTAAAAGACAAACCAAACTTACTTTCTTCTTTTGCAATTTTAGCTTGTAACAAACAATTGATGATCCTATTGTGTTTTTTGGCTTGTTTGTTAATTTCTTTTAGTGTTTTAAACTTGTCTACACCATGAATTAAATCGACAAAATGAGCCATGTATTTTACCTTATTACTTTGCAAGTGCCCAATCATGTGCCATTGAATGTCTTTTGGTAAAATCTCATATTTTTCTGCCATTTCCTGAATTCTATTCTCACCAAAAATACGCTGACCAGCATCATAAGCTTCTTGCAGATCTGCCACAGGTTTGGTTTTAGAAACTGCAACTAAAGTTACATTTTCTGGAATGGAGTTTTTAATTTTTTGTAAGTTTTCTTTTATCATCTTACGTTTCAGATTTTCAGGGTTTATAGAAATTAACGAGTGTCAGACTGAGGTTATTTAAGTCTTTTCACCATTAATCAATACTAATTTTTCAACAATGCTATAATTTGATTTGCTAATTCTAAACCAATTCTATCTTGTGCTTCTATAGTTGCTGCGCCAATATGTGGCGTTAAAGACATTTCTGGATTCATTAACAATTGAACAGCAGGTGTTGGTTCAGTTTCAAAAACATCTAAACCTGCAAATTGAACTTTGCCTTCTTCTATTGCTTTTACCAAATCTACTTCATTTAAAATACCACCTCTTGCAGTATTTACAATACCAACGCCATCTTTCATTTTTGCAAATTCTTCTTTGGTAATAATGTAATTGTCTTGTGCAGGCACGTGTAAAGAAATAAAATCAGCTTCTTTTAAAACTTCATCTTTTTCTATAGTACCTATTGTAAAAGTTAATTTTTGCCCGTTGAAAAACTCTAAAGTAATCGGTGCACTTAATACTTCATCATCAGCAGCTATTACTTGCATTCCTAAACCTAAAGCAATTTTTGCAACTTCTTGTCCTATTCTTCCAAAACCAATAATTCCAATAGTTTTGCCTCTTAATTCTATACCCTGTGAGTATGCTTTTTTTAATTCCTTAAAACGAGTATCACCTTCTAAAGGCATTTCTCTGTTAGAGGAATGTAAAAATCTTGCCATCCCAAATAAATGTGCAAAAACCAATTCTGCAACAGAACTAGAGGAAGCTTCTGGTGTATTTATGACGTGTAAACCTTGATCGATTGCATAATCTACATCAATATTATCCATACCAACTCCACCACGTCCAATAAGTTTTAAACTTGGGCAAGCATCTATTAATTCTTGTCGAACTTGTGTAGCACTTCTAACTACAATTGCATCTATATTGTGTTCGTTTATATAATTTTCTAGTTGATTTTGTGCAACTTTTGTAGTAATTACTTCAAATCCTCCTTTTTCTAAAGCGTCAAATCCACTTTTAGAAATTCCATCGTTAGCTAATATTTTCATTCTTAAAATATGTTCAAAATTTAATATTTAAAGTTCAAAGTTTATTTAATACCCAACATTTTTGAATATTAAATTCAAAACTTTAAACCTTTTTTTCTAGGGCTTGCATTACATCTACCAAAACCTGAACACTATATAAAGGTAAGGCATTGTACATACTTGCTCTGTAACCACCAACACTTCTATGCCCATTTAACCCATTAATACCTGCTTCTTGCCACATTTTATCGAAAGTTTCTTTATGAGACTCATCAACCAAATTAAAAGTGGCATTCATAATACTTCTATCTTCCTTGGCTACAATTCCTTTAAAAAGTGGATTTCTATCGATTTCTGCATATAAAAGTGCCGCTTTTTTATTGTTTACTTTTTCAATAAATAGAATACCACCTAAATCTTTTAACCATTCTAGAGTTAACATAGAAACATATACCGCAAAAACGGATGGCGTATTAAACATGCTATCTTTGTCTATATGAACTTGATAGTTCAACATAGAAGGAATATGCCTTTCTACTTTGCCTAAAATATCTTCTTTAATTATGACTAAAGTGGTTCCTGCAGGTCCCATATTTTTTTGTGCTCCAGCATAAATTAAGTCGAATTTTTCAAAATCTAACTGACGCGAAAAAATATCTGAACTCATATCACAAACCAAAGAAACATTGGTTTCTGGAAAGTTTTTAATTTGAGTTCCTGCAACCGTATTGTTACTTGTACAATGAAAATAATCTGCGTTTTCAGGAATTGTAAAATCTTTTGGAATGTAAGAAAAACCTTTGTCTTTTGATGAGGCAACTTCTACCAACTCGCCAAAAGCTTTGGCTTCTTTTATGGCTTTGTCAGACCAAGTACCTGTGTTTAAATAAGCTGCTTTTTTATTTAATAAATTATAAGCTACCATCAGGAATTCTAAACTAGCACCACCTTGTAAAAACAATGCTTTGTATCCCTTGTTTTCTAAACCTAATAATTCTAAAGCTAAACAACGGGCTTTTTCCATCACAGCAACAAAAGGTTTACTTCTGTGAGATATTTCTATCAATGATAAATCATCATTATTAAAGTTGATGATAGCCTCTGATGCTTTTTTTAGTACTTCTTCAGGCAGAATACAAGGACCTGCACTAAAATTATGTTTTTTCATTTTTTTTATATTTAATCATGTCATTCCCAACTTGATTGGGAATCTATTTTTATGGATTCCCTTTTTCAAGGGAATGACAAAATCGTTTGTTATATAGTTGATAAAAACTCCAACGTATTTACGCCATCTGCATAATCCCACAATTGTGGATTTTGAGTTTCCCCAAAAGCAACTTCGTTTTCTAGAAAGTCTTTGGCAACAATACACTGAATTTTCTCTCTATCTTCGTGTAATTTTATTTTTAAATCAATTTCATTATCATAATATTCGTAAAAAATGGTTGCAATAGGAGAGGAGTAACTTTCATCTTCCTTAATCATTAAAAAACCATTTTCTAGCAAATCAAACTCGCTCATTAAATATACAGCCTTATTGTAATCGTAATTATTGGCGTATTTGGCGTTGTTAATTAAGTCTTTTTTTACATACATTCCATTAAAAAAGTGATTGAAATCATAATCTTTAGGAACATACAACTTAGATACAGACCTGCAACCTAATCCAAAATAGGTAAAAACATCGTCAGATAATTTTTGCAATTCTTCTTCAGATTCATTGCCTCTTAAAACTGCTACAGAGTTTCTACTTTTTCGAATAATATTCGGCTTGTTTTTAAAATAATATTCAAAATAACGAGCAGTATTATCACTTCCAGTAGCAATTACTGCATCAAAATTTTCTAATTTTTGTTCAGTAAAGGTGATTTTTCCTTTAAAACCTTCTTCTACATACTCTAAATACTTGGCTAAAAAAGGTAAAAGGTGTTTGTCATTAGAAGATTGCTTTACCAATACAGCATGTCCAGCAATTAAAACCGATAAAAAGTCGTGAAAACCCACTAAAGGAATGTTACCAGCCATAACAATAGCTACCGTTTTTGATGTTGCTGTCTGAACATCATTCTTAGAAATCCATTTCTCTAAATTACTATTTGTTAAGGCTTTAGACCAATTTTCTAAGGCAAATAAAATATTTTCTTTGGTAAACCAAGAGTTATTTTCTTGTGCTAGTTTTAGTTGATGTTTAAAACCATCAAAAAACAAATCATTATGTACTACATGGTCTTTTTTATCAATTTTTTCTCTAGAAAATTGACTTAAAAAGGTGCCTAATTTGTTAAAAGCAGCAATTCTATCTTGAATAGGAGTCATTTATTTTGGATGTAACTTTTTTTGGCGTTATTTTTGCAATCACAAAGGTACAAATTAGAAAAGAAAATTATGGCAATTATAATAACAGATGAATGTATAAATTGTGGGGCTTGTGAACCTGAATGTCCAAACACCGCAATTTACGAAGGGGCAGACGATTGGAAATATGCAGATGGTACAGATTTAAGCGGAAATGTGGTTTTACCAAGTGGTAAATCTGTAAATGCCGATGAAGAACAAGAACCGATTTCTGATGAAGTGTATTACATAGCTCCAGACAAATGTACAGAATGTATGGGCTTTCATGAAGAGCCACAATGTGCAGCAGTTTGTCCTGTTGATTGTTGCGTGCCAGATGAAGATATTGTAGAAACAGAAGAAGAATTATTAGCAAAACAAAAGTTTATGCATAACGATTAGTGGCTGTTTTTTAGAAACAAGAAAATAAAGAAAAATCCTGAGTTTTAGACTCAGGATTTTTTTATTGAAACCCATTTAAGAAACTCGCCAACTCTTGTTGCCTTTGTTGTAATTTTTTAGAGGATTTTAAATCATCTTTGTAATCTGTTTTTTTCATGTAATAACCTTTTGTTATTGGTATAGAGAATGTGTTTTCTTTTTTTATTTGATAGTTAGAAAAAAATACTTCAGTAATTTCATTCATGTTAAATTCTAACTTTACAGAAAACTTTATTTTATGCCTTTCTGCTGAGTTTTCTATAAATTTAAAAGGTCTATTTGTATAGGTATATCTACCAACAGTTTCTTTACTATAGGCTAAATAATACTCATTGTTTTTGTTTTTTTGATATATTAAAGTTCCTGTTTGTTTATTTTCTGAATACTTAAAACCTAACAATAACTTTAGGTTTAAAGACTCTCCTTTTTTTCCTTCTGCAAATTGATAATTTACTTTAGAGATGGTAAAATCTTCTGGGTTGACATAAATTTTACCTTCATATTTTGCCTTCGATTTTCTGGGTTTAAAATAAATAACATAGTGGTTGCTATCTTTCAGAAATTCGTTAGCAAGTAATTGATGTTTATAATATTTTGTGTTTAAAAAATTAGCTTGGTCTTTATCTTTAAAAAATGCAGCTTTTTTGTAAACATCATCTACATAATTCATGGTTTTATAAGCTGTAAAACTGTTTTTTAAATCAGACGAATCTTTTAAAACTTCTGATTTCCCAAAAGCAACAGAATCTTCAACTTTAAAAATACCTGTTTTTACTTTATAGGTTTTGTTTTTATCTAAATATTTTAAAATTAGTTGTTTGGTTTGTTTCTGCAATTTGTCTATAGAAAAATTTTTACGAGTTTCTAAAACTTTAAAACCTAATACGCTATCTGTTTTTTTCTGTAAAAAATGCTTTTTTGCTTTTTCTGAGTAATAGTTTTTAGTTTCTAAAGTTCCTAAAAAAATCTTTGGTATATCTGGGTTACTTTTTTTAATGTTATCAGCAAAATTTTGCAGTTCTTTTTTGGCTAGTTTTTCTTTTTCACGATTTAATAAGGTACTCGATTTGAATTTTAAATCTATTTTTTTAAAATCAAAAAGCTGATTTTCGCTGATGTAAAAATTTGATTTCGTAGGATATAACACAAATTTTTTCTGCATACTTTTGGCTGTTTTAACCAGTAAAGAATCTAAAGTAACTTTGGCAATCGTTAGCTGAAACCCCTTTAATTGTGTGCTTTTTTCTTTTAAAGCAATCGTAAAGTATAATTTTTTAAGTTCGTTTAAAGCAATTGTTTTGGTTTCAAAACCTAATTTAGAAAAAGTAATGTAACTCACGTTTTTAATAGAAATTGTGAATTTTCCATTTTTGTCAGATACAGTACCTTGGTCTTTGCTGGTTTGTATCGCTACATTTTCTAAAGCTTCTTGTGAATTTAAGTTTATTATTTTTCCAATAATTTCTTGTGCTGAAACTGTAAAAGAGGATGTTATAAATAATCCAACAAAAAGTAATTTTTTAAGCATGTTTGGTTGATTTGTTCCAGAAAAATAGCGCATTTTTAAATTCCTAAATTAATAGTCCAATAAATTTAACAAAGTATTATCTTTGCATTCTCAAAATTTTAAGAATTTTAACCAAATTTAGGTTAATTATACTTTTTAAAATAAACTAATAGAAATGAAAGCTGGAATTGTAGGATTACCAAACGTAGGAAAATCAACCTTATTTAATTGTTTATCAAATGCAAAAGCGCAAAGTGCAAACTTTCCTTTTTGTACAATAGAACCTAATTTAGGGGTTGTAAATGTGCCAGATTCACGTTTAGAAAAACTAGAAGAATTGGTAAACCCAGAACGTGTTTTACCTGCTACTGTAGAAATTGTAGACATTGCTGGTTTGGTGAAAGGCGCAAGCAAAGGCGAAGGTTTAGGAAATCAATTTTTAGCAAACATTAGAGAAACAGACGCTATTTTGCACGTACTGCGTTGTTTTGATAACGACAACATTATTCATGTAGACAATTCTATTGATCCTGTTAGAGATAAAGAAACGATTGATATTGAGTTACAATTAAAAGACCTAGAAACTGTACAAAAACGTTTAGAACGTGTCAAAAGAACTGCAAAAACAGGTAATAAAGAAGCGCAAGTAGAATTAGAAGTTTTATTAAAAGTAGAAGCTACTTTATTAGAAGGTAAATCTGTTAGAGCTTTAGAATTTTCTGAAAAAGAAGAAGAATTTGTAAAACCTTTACAATTCATCACGGCAAAACCGGTGTTATACGTTTGTAATGTAGATGAAAATTCTGCAGTTTCTGGTAACGATTATGTAGAGAAAGTAAAAGCTGCTGTAGCGCATGAAAACGCAGAAGTTATAGTATTAGCAGTAGGTACAGAAGCTGATATTACTGAGTTAGAAGATTATGAAGAACGCCAAATGTTTTTAGAAGATATAGGCTTAGAGGAAGCAGGAGTTTCAAGATTGGTACGTTCTGCATACAAATTATTAAACTTACAAACCTACTTTACAGCAGGTGTAAAAGAAGTAAGAGCTTGGACCATTCCTATTGGATCAACTGCACCACAAGCTGCAGGTGTAATTCATACCGATTTTGAAAAAGGATTTATTAGAGCAGAAACTATTTCTTATGACGATTATGTTACTTATGGTTCTGAAACGAAAGTAAAAGAAGCTGGTAAAATGAGAGTAGAAGGTAAGGATTATATTGTAAAAGATGGAGATGTGATGCACTTTAGATTTAATGTGTAAACCCACTTTTTATATAAAATTATAAAAAATCCCAATAAGTAATTATTGGGATTTTTCTATAAGATCTCTAACCCATTTATTAGGAATCATATCAATAGTTAAGTTAATACGTTCTTCGCCGCAATTATTCAATACTTCATGTGGCTTTGTTAAATCTAAATACCAACATTCTCCTGGTTTCATATTTACAGGCTTTTTATCTAGATTAAACACCATTTTATCATTATTTAAAATCGGGATTGTTAAACGAATTACCGATTTTTCTACTTCTAAGCCTAATGTTGGGTCAGTATGTTCTTGTACAATTGAATTTGGTGCTAAACGCAATAATCTAACCAAAGTTACTTTGGTTTTTTCTTGAAAAGAGGTAACTATACTTTTTAAATAAGGTGATTTTTCTAAATCAGGGGTATTTAACCAATCTGTCCAAGAACCATCTGCATAATCTGTTGCTGGTGGTGGAAAAGGTAAAGAACTGTCTACCAAATGTGCAGGAGCTCTTAACTGAATTACTTTATAATATTCAAATTGTTCTAAAGCCAATACTTTAGTTTCTTCTTGAAGTTTTTGTACATCAAAATTTAAGGGTAATTGAATTCTATTGTTCACTTTTTTAGTGTCTTGTTTTTTTAAGTATGATTTTAAGAATTAAATGATGTCCAAAAATAGGATATTTTATTTCAGAATAATAGCGTGAAAATACTTGTTTTTATAATAAAAAAAATGCAATTACCTAGGATTTGCTAACGGTTTTGTTTATGATTTTTTATTGGTTAAATTTATCAAAAATTCGCCAGTACTTTCATAATTAATCAAATACTAGCAATGAATTATAGATACTGTTGTAAAACGTATTTTTATAAATCTAAAATCCCAAAAGTTTCTGAGAATGGAACATCAATACTAATTATATCGAACTTTGGATTTGTTCCTTTTTTCAATAAAGCTAAAGTGTTTTTTGAACGAACATCGGAAGTTACAAAATGACTAATAGTTTTATCTAAATCCGATTGAGCAAAAAGCTTTGAATCGTTTGGTATTATTGCTCGAGGTGATAGTTTCTCAACATTGATTTTATTCTGGGTAAAAATAATTTCTGCAAATTTTCCTGTCTTTTCTGCATCTTTTAAATTGAACGGAACAATTTGGACATTTTTTAGTGGTAAATCTTGAAGTTTTCCAAGAACACAATATTCTGCAATACTAATAGTAGAAATTTTTAAAGCTATTTCGTTTTCCAAGAAATATTTAAAATAACCTACAGCGTTTGAATGAAGTGGATCTTCATCATTAAGAAGTCTAATAAAAAAACTTGTATCTAATAAAACACTATGCTTCATATCCACCTCTTAAATTTAACAGCCATTCATCAGGATTAATACTATTCCAGCTTTTTTTGGCTTTTTTAATTAGTGAATTAAGGTAGTCGTTGTCAAATTTTGGGTGATAATCAATTAGTTCTAATAAAGAAAGTGATTTCGTGTCAATTTCGCCAGTTTCAATATTCTGTTTTCCACTCGCTCTAACACCAAATTTTTTATAAAGTAAATTTTCTTCTCTTTCCTTTAAAAATTCTTCTCCAGTTTCAATCGATAAATATCCATAATCTTTCGTGTCTAAATGGATGTTTGCTTTACTTTTTCCGCCAGCATCTTTCAGAATACCATAAAAATAGAACTCCGCTTCAACCCAAATATTTTCTGCTCTAAAATATTTTGTAGAAGGGTTAATCGTTAATTCATAGTCTTCTTTGAGAGAAGTTTTAATTTGAAATTCATAATTTTTTTGACGTGATAAATTTTGAATATTTTCAATTGCTCTAGCAGTTTTTAATTCCAGAAAGTCTATTGATTCATTAGCTTGGACTTGTCCTAACACAGCACTAAATCCAATTACTGTTTGAATGGTTGTTTTAAATAAATGTCTGACAGAACCTTCTTGAATATCATAAGCAATAATTGGTCTATCTTTTTTATTGTTTGGGTACAACAAGTCTTCAACATTCTGCAAAATAGTTGCAATATGTTTAATATCATAGTTGTCAGGACTTAAACTTTGATTGCCTGATTTTCCTACAACTCGGATTTCTATGTCTCCAATTTTTTCCACAATCCAAAGATACAATTATTTTAATATGCTTTATAAAATTATTAAACTTGCGCTTTTTTTTTAAATTTACACCAATATGATGTCGTTTTTAATGACTTATATCCGTTTTGCTGAAACAAGTTAAGCGCACGTAGCGAAGTTAGTTTTTTTGAGCTAAATAATCAACAGTAAAAACACTTGTTTAGTTCCCTTTTATTCTTTGCCACAAGTCTTTCATTAATTTTTTAGCATCTCTTTTTTCTTTCGGCTCTTCAATAAAAAAAGGAGTTCCTTTTGCATCAACTTCAATTTTATATTTGAATACAAAGTTTTTAGCGTTGGGTTGTATGCTTAAAGTACCAAATCGTAAATCATTAAAATATAGTGAATTATCTTTTTTATTGATGGTGTACCAACCTTTGGTAATAGCAATCATTCTTTTTGTTTTTGGGTGATTTGCTAAATCTCCTAACAAATAATGATTTTTAGGATAAGATGAAAAAATGATCGGATTTTTATCAAAAAAAGAGGAATTCCCAATTAAAAAAGCATTTTCAGTTTCTACGTTTGCTGTCCATAAAATAGTATTTAATGGACTTGGTTTGGTCTCAATTTCTGAATACACAATTTTTTGCGCAGCCAATTCTTTGGTAAATTTTTGGTAGGAAATTCCTTTTAAAATTAATGTTAGAGCTAAATAAGAACTACTAATAATTAAGCCACACTGGTTATAAAAACGTCTTTTTTTAGAAGTTCGTTTTTGAAACATCACTAAAACTAGAAACACCAAAAAAGGAAGTGTATAAAAAGGATCTATGACAAATACATTTTTAAAAGCTAATCGTATATTTAAAGGCCAAAATAATTGTGTTCCCCAAGTAGTTTGCGCATCTAAAATAGGGTGTGTTATGAGCGCTAAAAAGAAAAGTAAGGTCCAGTTTTTAAAACTTTTATAATTTTCATATTTAGAAACTATAAATCCCAAAAAAGGAGCAAAAAGCACAGAAAATAAAATAGAATGTGTAAATCCTCTATGAATTTCTAAGGCAGTTACTGTATCTGTAAAATACGATGCTAAAACATCTAAATCTGGTATGGTACCTGCAATTGCACCATACAAAATGGCTTTATTGCCAATTTTTCTTCCTAAAACAGCTTCTCCAACTGCAGCACCTAAAACTATTTGTGTTAAAGAGTCCAACTTTGTATATTTTGTTTAATAACTCTTGCTAAATTTTTTTTCTACTGAAAAGTTAATCAGGTTCATAAAATTATCGTGTACGCCCAAAGTAACATCTAATTTTAATTGTTGTATCAGATTTAAAATTTGATCTGATTTAAACTGTAAATCTGGTATAGAAATATAATTTTCGAAAATGCTACCAATCGTTTTATAATATAACTGCTCAAAAGAATTTAAGTTTTCAGGTTTCTCATTAACGTATTCGTAAGAATTCATATTAAAATACTCTAAAACCTTGCCAATATAATTTTTGTGTAATATTTGTTTAGGGTTTACAATGTTTAATTCTTTAATAGACGGATTTAAAAAAGCGTGCAGAATTGCTTTTGCAACAAAATCTACAGGAACAATATTTAAGCCGCTTTTTTTATCAATCCAAATTCTAAAATTTTCTATAGATTTATTTGCATATTTGTCTAAAAAGATTGCCCAAGCATAAAAAACATCAAATTTAGGTGTTTCAAAAAAAGGAGCATGTATTAATCTACCACAAATTATACTTGGTCTTAAAATTTGAGATTGTATCTTTTTTTGTTCGCAGATTTCTTTTACAAAACGCTCACTTTCATATTTAGATTTCTCATACGGATTTCTAAAATTTTTTGTGGTATAATTGGCAATGGTATCGTTTACTTTGGTGTTTTGTATCCCAAAAGAAAACGCAGTACTTATATAAATAAATCTATTAACGCTTGTTGGTAATTGTTCTAAAAGTTGTTTGGTAACTAAAAAATTCTGTGAATGCACAATGTTTTTAGAGTCTGCTGTACTTGCCAAATTTGTAGAACCAGCACAATGTATTACGGTATCAAAATTATACTTTTCTAAAGTGTTTTTTTGAATGGTTGTTAAATCTGTTTCAATGGTTGTAATTTTATTTAAACAATTTTCTAAACTAAATTTATTTAAAAATTTAGGCCTAGAATTATCTTGTAAGATAGCCAATAACCGTTCTTTTGCAGATTTTTCTCCATTTCTAATTACTACGTATAAATGGTTTACCGTTTTTTCTACAAGCGCTTTTTGTATCCACTCAAAAATAATATGGCTTCCAACAATTCCTGCACCACCTGTTAATAAACAATTCATAAATATTTTTCTATGTTCTTTAAAACGTAAAAATACTTCTTTATTAATAAAAAAATTATCCTCTTTTATGCAAAAAGTAAGGTTTTTGTTAATTTTTTATCTCTGGAGGTTTACCCTTTATAAAAAGGCAATTTTACAAGAGTTGCAGGAATCACTTTTTTACGAACCTGTATATGTATTCTTGTACCAGATTTAGCAAACAATGCAGGTACATAACCCAAACCAATTCCTTTTTGTAAACAAGGGCTCATGGTTCCAGAGGTTACGTTTCCAATTATATTTCCATTATTATCTACAATATCATAGCCTTGTCTTGGTATTCCTCTTTCATTCAGTTCAAAAGCAACCAAACGTTTTTCTGGTTTATGTTCTTTTTGTTTAGCCAAAGCTTCATGATTTATAAAATCTTTGGTAAATTTTGTGATCCAACCCAATCCAGCTTCTATAGGTGATGTTGTATCATCTATATCATTGCCATACAAACAATAACCCATTTCTAACCGCAAGGTATCTCTTGCTGCCAAACCAATGGGTTTAATACCATATTTTGCACCTGCTAAAAAAACGCGTTTCCAAATTTGTTCTACTTCGCTGTTTTTGCAGTAGATTTCAAAACCGCCAGAACCCGTGTAACCTGTTGCAGAAATTATTACGTTTTCAATACCAGCAAAATCTCCTACTTTAAATTTGTAAAAAGGAATGTCTGCCAAATCTAAAGAAGACAATGATTGCATAGCTTCCACAGCTTTTGGACCTTGAATTGCCAATAATGAGTAATCTTCAGACAAATCTTTTAATTCAGCATGAAATTCTTCATTGTATTTGTTAATCCAGTTCCAATCTTTTTCTATGTTAGACGCATTTACTACCAATAAATATTGCTCTTCTTTAATTCTGTAACAAATTAAATCGTCTACAATTCCATTTTCTGTGTTTGGGAAACAACTGTATTGTGCATCTCCAATGGCTAGTTTAGAAACATCGTTAGAAGTTACTTTTTGTAATAGTGCTAGAGCATTTTTACCAGATACCAAAAATTCTCCCATATGACTTACGTCGAATACACCCACAGCTTCTCTAACTGTTAAATGTTCTGCAGTTACACCTTCATATTGTACAGGCATATTATAACCAGCAAAAGGCACCATTTTAGCACCCAAAGAAACGTGTACATCGTTTAAAGCTATATTTTTCATTTGTAGATTTCTTAAAATTTGAGCTAAATTATTGAAAAATATACAATAAACCACAACTAATTTTTTGTTAATTTTTTCTTTTCCCAAATTTTTTATTTTACATTTGGTCATCACCCAAAAACAAATTAAAATGAAAATTTACAAGTTCCTATTCGTACTTTTTTTAGCCATCACTTTTAATACTTTTTCACAAACACCTACAGATTATTTAGATAAGGAGTTTCATAAAAGTAGAAGGGAAGCATTAAGAGCAAAAATGCCAGCCAATTCTGTGGCAGTTGTTTTTGCAAATCCGTTAAGAAACAGAGCGAATGATGTAGATTATGTGTTTCATCAAAACCCAAATTTTTACTATTTAACAGGTTATAGAGAGCCAAATGGAGTGTTGGTCTTGTTTTCAGAAAATCAAACAAATGAAGAAGGAACCACCTACAACGAAATTTTATATGTCCAAAAAAGAGATGCCAGAGCAGAACAATGGAATGGCAAACGTTTGGGAGTAGAAGGTGCAAAAAATGAGTTGGGTTTTAAAGTGGCAATGAATGCAGAAGAGTTTATCAATACCAATATCGATTTTAAAAAGTTCGATAGAATTTTTATAGAAAAATTTAACGACGATTATAGAAATTCAACCAGAGAAAGAGCAGAAATTTATGACTTAGTGCTTTCTTTCAAAGAAAAGGCGGCTTACAATCCAAAAAACTTTTTATCGCCTCTAAAAAAGCAAATTTACGAGATGGTAAAAGCGACACCCATAGAAAACAGTGCAAATGTGGCGCAAATAATTGGTAGAGCAGTGGCTTACGATCCTTCTTTAAAAAATGATACTGACTTAATTCAATACAAAGAAGCAACTTCTGATAAAGTTAAAAAAGACTTACAACAGAAAATTTCTTTAAAATTAGATGCCAAAACAAATATTGATGTTTCATTTTTATCATCAAACCTAGCTACGTTAAGAGAAGTAAAAACAGCAGCAGAACTAAAATTATTAACCAAAGCTGTGCGTATTTCTGCCATTGGTCAAGTAGAAGTAATGAAAGCGATGAAACCACACATGTCTGAAACAGAATTACAAGGTATACACGAATTTGTTTACAAAAAATATGGAGCAGAATACGAAGGTTACCCAAGTATTGTAGGTGCTGGTAACAATGGTTGTATTTTACATTATATAGAAAATAATAAAACAAAAGTTGGTAACGATTTGGTTTTAATGGATTTAGGAGCAGAGTATAGAGGCTACACAGCAGATGTTACTAGAACCATACCTGCAAATGGTAAATTTACCAAAGAACAAAAAGCCATTTATAAAATTGTTTTCGAAGCTCAAGAAGCAGGTATTGCAGCCTATAAAATTGGAGAAAGTATGGCAAAACCCAACCAGATTGCAAGGCAAATTGCCAATGAGGGTTTGTATAAATTAGGTATTATAAAATCTGTAGATGAAAGGCATCCTTATTTTCCTCACGGAACTTCGCATCATATAGGTTTAGACGTACACGATCCTGGTAATTATGGCAATTTCGAAGAAAATATGGTAGTAACTATGGAACCAGGAATTTACATTCCAGAAGGTAGCAATTGCGATAAAAAATGGTGGGGAATTGGAATTAGAATAGAAGATGATATTTTGGTAACCAAAAACGGGCCAGTAAACCTATCTGCAGAAGCCCCAAGAACTGTAAAAGAAATCGAGAAAATGATGGCAAAAAAATCGGTTTTAAACGATTTTGTATTACCTAATTTAGATAATTAATGAGCAAAGAACAACCCAATAACCCTTTACATGGCATTAAATTAGCCACCATGTTAGAACAATTGTATTTAGAATATGGTTGGGAAGAACTAGG